>JAJECC010000102.1 GCA_022822205.1 Rhodospirillales bacterium
GCGCGCCTGGGGCCATGCCTGATCTTATGCGTTCCCGCCGCTAAGCCCTTAAGCAAATTACATTTGTCGGCGAGGTTGCCGTGTAATCGTGGTGTGGCCAAAGTGTAAGCCTATGCTATTCTCGCACCGTGTTTGGGCTGAGACCCCGCCCCCGCGAGGTTGAAAGCCGGTAACAAATTCAGATTTCCAGGGAGGAACGAAAATGTACAAAACGTTTGGGCTTGCAATTGGGGTCGGCGCGGTTGCGCTGATGTCCCTCGGTGTGCATGCGCCGGCTTATTCCGCAGAGGTTACCCTCCGCGGCGCCAGCTGCTTCCCCATCGGCTCGCCGCCGGGCAGCGCCTATGAGGCCCTCGTCAAGGCGGTCAACGAACGCGGCAAGGGCGTCATGCAAATCAAGCTGTTGGGCGGCGCGCCGGCAATCGGCAGCCCGTTCACCTTGACCCAGAAGATGTCCAAAGGCGCCTACGATGTGGTCGGCTGCACCGAGGCCTATTTCGGAAACGTCATCCCCGAAGCGCCGGTCCTGCGGCTCTCCAGCAAGACCGCCGCCGAACTGCGAAAAAATGGCGGCATCGACTACGTCCAACGGCTTCTGAACGCCAAGAACGTTCACTATGTGGCTCGGCACGGCGATTTTGGCCCGTTCAATCTTTGGCTCAACAAGAAGATCGACAAACCGGACCTCAAGGGTTTGAACCTGCGGGTTGCCCCGGTCTATACGGCCTTCTTCAAATCCCTGGGTGCTACCGTGCAGACGGCAGCGATGCCGCAGATTTACACCCTGATGGAAAACAATACGGTTCAGGGTTACGGTTGGCCGGCAGGCGCCTTCGTGCCGCCGTGGGCCAAGGTGACCAAGTACCAGGTCGAGCCTGGTTTCTACACGTCGCCCTTGCAGACTTTGGTCAATCTCAAGAAATGGAAGAGCCTGACCCAGGAACAGCGCGACTTCCTCACCAAGGTCGGCCTCGAGTTTGAAGCCAAGTCCGAACCGATCAATAACCCTGCCCTTCAGGCGCGTCTGAAGAAGGGTATGGAGACCCGCGCCAAAGCCGGCATGGAGATCATCGAGTTCAAGGGCGCCAATCGCGAGAAGTGGCTCGCCGCCGCGAATAACGAAGCCTGGAACGAGGTTCTGCAGCGTTCGCCGAAGCACGGCAAGGCGCTGGAAAAGCTCTTCCGTTGAGCCAACCGGACCACCGAAAAGTGGAAATGTAGACGCGATCCGCATTTCCGCTTTTCGCTTTCCTGGATGCCGAATTAAGTCTCGGGGGGGTTGATGAAGACCGCACTCGATAATTTCGAGACACTTTACCTCCGCCTGACCATATTCCTTGCTGCGCTGGTGGCCGTTTCCATCGGTCTGATCGCAATTCTGATTCCCCTCAATCTGTTCATCATCAAGGCCGGAATAGGCAGCATCTGGTGGCTCAACGAGTCCATCGAGTTCACCCTGTTCTTCGGCGTTTTTGCCGGTGCGCCGTGGGTGCTCCAGCAGGGCGCCCACGTCAAAGTCGATATTGTCACCTCTTCCCTGTCACCGGATGCCTCCAGAAGGCTCGACGGCTTCATCAACCTCTTCGGGTTTGCGCTTTGTTTGTTGCTGTGCGTCTACGGCAGCCGTGCGGGCATCGGCGAATTCATCGACATGACGTTGCCGGACAAGGATGTGCGGATTCCCAACTGGATTGTGGTGATATTTTTCGCCGTTTCGATGGCCTTGCTGGCGATCGAGTTCCTGTTGAGGTTCAGGGAACGACGCGTCTTGAAGCCGGCCGGCGACGCTCACGGCTCGGAGGCTGGGCTCTGACATGGAGTGGTATCTCGCCCTCATACTCCTCCTTGGGACCGTCTGTCTGGCGATGTTCCTGGGATTGCCTGTCGCCCTGGCGTTCTTCACCGCAAATGTAATCGGCACGTTTATCTTTATCGGCGGCGACATCGGTCTCGTGTTCATGCCCATGGAGTTCCACAACGCGATCACCTTCGGTCTCGCGCCCATCGCGCTCTTCCTGTTGATGGGAGAAATATTGCTCCAGACCGGCGTGGCCTTTAAGGCGATCGGAGCCATCGACCGACTGATTTCCCGGGTGCCGGGTCGTTTGTCGGTGGTCTCCATCGTCGGCGGCACGGTGTTTTCGTCACTCTCCGGGTCGACCATCGCCAACACGGCCATTCTGGGATCGGTGCTCCTGCCGGATATGATCAAGCGGGGCTATCAGCCGTCCATCGCCATGGGTCCGATTATGGCGGTCGGCGGCATCGCCATGCTGATCCCGCCGTCGGCATTGGCCGTGCTGTTGGCGAGCATTGCCGAGCAGAGTGTCGCTCAGCTGCTGATCGCCGGGATTATTCCCGGTTTTCTGATGGCGATGCTGTTCTTTGCCTATGTGATCATTCGCTGCACCATCAATCCGTCGCTCGCGCCCAGCTATGCCCCTGACGAGAGCGCCCTCGAGCTGCCGATTACGGTGGCGCTCAACCGTAAGGGCCGGGCGCTCGCCAGTTGGACCTATCGCGGTCCCGGATTGAAGCTTCTGAACCGCATCCTGCCGTTCGTTCTCTACATCCTGCCGTTGTTCATCATCTTCATCGTCGTGGTCGGATCGATCTTCTTCAAGATTGCCGCGCCGACCGAAGCCGCCGCGCTGGGCAGTCTTGCCGCCTTCGGCGCCTGCTATTTTTTCAGGCTGTTCAAGAACGTCATCACCATCACCGGGATCGACGGCGCCGATTTCACCTGGCGCGCCATCGCCAAGGCGCTGATGGAGACCGCCAAGGTGAACACCATGATCCTGTTCATTATTGCCGGCTCCTTGGTATTCGCACAGGCGTTGACCAACTCGGGCGCGACCGACGGCCTTTTGACGGCGATTGCCGCCCTCGAGCTCACCCGGCTTCAGGTCGTGATCATGATGATGCTGGTCCTGCTGTTTCTCGGCGCGTTCATGGATCAGGTGAGCATGCTGCTCCTCACCCTGCCGTTCTTCCTGCTCGGCGCACAGTCGTTGCAGGTGGTGTTTGAGATCGATGTCGTCTGGCTGATGGTGCTGATGCTGATCACCATGGAGATCAGCCTCCTCACGCCGCCATTCGGTCTGCTGCTCTACGTGATGAAGGGGATCGCGCCTTTCGATGTACCCATCGGGCATGTGATTCGTTCGGCCATGCCTTTCATCCTGATCGAGCTGTTCGTGCTCGCGCTGCTCATCGCCATGCCGGAAGTTGCGGTCTGGCTGCCGAGCAAGATCGGCTGATGCCGGTGCTCAAGCGGCGGCGGCGGTGTTGCGCCTCTCTTCGCCCCGCCCCGTGGCGAGCGCTGTGGATAAACCTCGGGACAACTCCATAATTGTTTGGGGCCAATATCTCCAAGTTGCTGATTCCAATACTGAATCAGCCCTGCAAAGCTTATTGAACCGCGAAATCGAATCGGCTATGAAAGAGGCGTCAGGTACACAAGGCCTGGGATCCTTATGTAGCGTACCGCGCAGGCGGCACTCCTGACGCCTCGTAGAGCCGGCCAGGCTCCACGCACACGATAACGCCCTTCCACTCCATCTGCGTTGACCATCGATTTACCCTTGGGAGAGAGATCGATACGGTCGCTGCAGCCGGGTCCGGCCTCATACGGACGCCGTTGCCGGCACCCGTCTTCCGCCTTCCCCTCGGCTCGCCGAGCCTCGAAATCGGCTGGACACCCACGTCCCGGGTACCGACGTCGACGGCAGGCCGTCTCCGACATTCCCGGCGGCCAGCGCTCCTTGCGAGGGCAAGAACCCTGACCCGTACGTGCCCGTCCCATCTCTCGACACGACGAACCACCGGTGGACATCGTCCGCGGCGGCACCCTCGCCGAACGTCGCTGGACCCGACCCCGGTCCGCCTCGCGGCGATCGGCATCCGATCCTGCGCCTTTCGGCACCGGCTGAGCCACCAGGGCGGCCCCGCCGCACGCAGCCTTCGTCCACCCGCCCGAACCTCAACCGATACCGAGGCATCGTTTGGATCCGGTCTCGCAATCCTCGCCGGGAGTCCCGACCCGAAGACCGGAAATCCCAACTTCCGCCCGGCCCGAAAGCCGTTCTGGGTGCCGCCCTCCGGCCCGAAGGCCCGACAGCCGCACCACGGATCACGACGGAAACGCTATCGCGTACGAGAAGTATTCTGCGAACATCAAATGAAACTTTCAATAAAAACCGGATCAATTCTTGAAATTTTCTGTGTATAATTTGGCTGTATTTGCACAAAACGTTCACAACTTATCCACAGGCCTGCTCACATAGAAAATTAAAAGTATTTCCTATCAACGCCTTACCTTCGGCCGATCGACTTGCGTCAACGGCGCGCGATGGTCATGTTTTCGCCGCGGCAAGCGCCGCCGGCGATATGAGGGGACGTCATTACATTCGCCGGCAGGCGGCCCGGCGAGGCGCGTTGACTTGCCCGGGGCGAGGGTCTAAACCAAATTTTCCGCCGTCCCGGGCGGAATGCGCAGCATATCAGGGCACCCTCCATGGCTACGGATAACCGTCCGCTCTCTCCCCATCTTCAAGTCTATCGCTGGCAAATCACTTCGGTTCTCTCCATTCTCCACCGGATCACCGGTGTGGGACTGGCGGTCGGCGCCATTGTTTTTGCCTATTGGCTGAATGCCGCCGGATATGGGGCGGACGCGTTTGCGCGCGCCCAGGCGGTTCTCGGAACATGGGTCGGCGTCGTACTGCTGGTGGGATGGACGTTCGCGCTCTTCTACCATCTGCTCAACGGCATCCGCCACCTGTTCTGGGATGCGGGAATGGGCTTTGAGCTGAGCCAGGTTCGCGCCTCGGGCTGGACGGTGGTTGTCGGCGCAGCCGTCCTGACGGCGATCACCTGGGCGGTTGTCTGGAACACGGCCGGGGGGGCGGGATAGATGAGTTTACAAACCGATCTTGCGCGGGTCCGGGGGCTTGGCTCGGCCAAGGAAGGCACCGGCCATTGGTGGGCCCAACGATTGACCGCGGTTGCTTTGGTGCCGTTGGGGATTTGGTTCGTTTTCGCGGCGGTTTCCCTGGCCGGCGCGGACCTCGGCGAATTCCGCGCTTGGCTGACCGTGCCCTACAACCTGATCCTCATGGTCCTGTTGACCGGCGTCCTGTTTCACCACATGCAGCTCGGCATGCAGGTGGTGTTCGAAGACTACATCCACAGTGAACGTTCAAAGACCGTCGTATTGATACTGAACAGGTTCATCGCCGTAATTCTGGGCGTATCCTGCATCATCGCACTCTTGCGCGTCGCCTTTGGAGGCTAACGGCCGATGGCTGACTACGAAATAATCGATCACCAGCATGACGTAATCGTCGTCGGCGCCGGCGGCGCCGGCCTGCGCGCGACCCTTGGCATGACGGCCACGGGGCTGAAGACCGCCTGCATCACCAAGGTCTTCCCCACCCGCAGTCACACGGTCGCCGCCCAGGGCGGTGTCGGCGCGGCGCTCGGCAACATGGGGGAAGACGACTGGAAATGGCACATGTACGACACGGTCAAGGGCGCCGACTGGCTGGGTGACCAGGACGCTATCGAATACATGTGCCGCGAGGCGCTGCCGGCGGTTTATGAGCTTGAGCACTATGGGGTGCCGTTCTCCCGCACCGAAGACGGCAAGATCTATCAGCGGCCCTTCGGCGGGCATATGCGAAACTACGGGGAAGCTCCCGTGGAGCGCGCCTGCGCGGCCGCCGATCGGACCGGTCATGCGATTCTCCACACGCTGTATCAGCAGTCCCTGAAATATGAAGCCGAGTTCTTCGTCGAATATTTCGCCATCGATTTGATCATGGACGAAGACGGCGCCTGCCGGGGCGTGATGGCCTGGAATTTGGCCGATGGGACGCTGCATCGCTTCTCGGCGCAACAAACCGTCCTCGCTACCGGCGGATATGGGCGAAGCTATTTTTCCTGCACCTCGGCGCACACCTGTACGGGGGACGGCAACGGCATGGCGGCCCGCGCCGGTATTCCGCTGCAGGACATGGAATTCGTGCAGTTCCACCCGACCGGCGTCTATGGCGCCGGCGTCCTGATCACCGAGGGGGCCCGGGGCGAAGGCGGTTATCTCACCAACTCGGAAGGCGAGGCGTTCATGGAGCGCTATGCGCCGACCTCCAAGGATCTGGCGTCCCGGGATGTGGTCAGCCGTGCGATGACCATCGAGATTCGAGAGGGCCGCGGCGTCGGCCCGGAGAGCGACCACATCTTCCTGCACTTGGAACATCTCGGGACCGATGTGCTGCATGCCCATCTGCCCGGGATCACTGAATCCGCCAAGATATTCGCCGGCGTCGACGCCACCAGGGAACCGATTCCGGTGCTGCCGACGGTCCACTACAACATGGGCGGCGTGCCCACCAACTATCACGGTGAGGTCATTCGCCCGACCGCCGACGATCCGGATGCGGTCTGCCCGGGACTGATGGCTATCGGCGAGGCGGCCTGCGTCAGTGTGCACGGCGCCAATCGCCTGGGGACCAACTCCTTGCTCGATCTTGTGGTTTTTGGGCGTGCCGCGGCGATCCGGGCCGCCGAAACCGTCGAGAAAGGCGCTTCTCCGAAGCCGCTGCCGGCCGATGCCGGCGGGATGGCCATCGAACGGCTGGAGAAAACCCGCAATGCCAACGGTTCCCGTCTCACGTCTGAAATTCGGCTGGAGATGCAGCGGATCATGCAGACCGACGCCGCCGTGTTCAGGACGACGGAGACACTCGCCAATGGCGCTTCGTCGCTCCAGGAGACGGCGAGGAGCATCGGAGATTTGAAGCTCAATGATACCTCGATGATCTGGAACTCAGACCTCGTGGAAGCGTTGGAATTGGAAAATCTGATGGTCTCGGCGGTGGCGACGGTGGAATCCGCGAAGAACCGCCAGGAGTCACGCGGTGCGCACGCCCATGAGGACTTCCCCGACCGGAATGACGAGGTCTGGATGAAGCACTCGCTTGCCAACGTCGACGGGAACTGGGGGACCGAATTGTCCTACCGGCCGGTACACGACTATACGCTCACCGACGAGGTCGAATACCTCCCGCCGAAAGCACGGGTCTATTAGGCCGGCAGGACCGAGGTCAAGGAAACGAGAAATGGCAGAGTTTTCACTTCCCGCAAATTCGAAAGTCGTCGAGGGCAAGACCTTTCCGGCGCCCGCCGGCGCGGCGCGGGTCAAGAAGTTCAAGGTCTATCGCTACGATCCGGACAAGAACGAAAATCCCCGGATGGATACCTACGAGATCGACCTGGATGCCTGCGGTCCGATGGTTCTGGACGCGCTGATCAAGATAAAGAACGAAATCGATTCGACGCTGACCTTTCGCCGTTCGTGCCGGGAGGGGGTATGCGGCTCCTGCGCAATGAACGTGGGCGGCACCAACACGCTGGCATGCATCAATGCGATCAGCGACTTCAGGGGCGATATCGCGGTCTACCCGCTCCCGCATATGATGGTGGTTAAGGATCTGGTTCCCGACCTCACCAACGCGTACGCCCAGTACGCCTCCATTCAGCCTTGGCTGCAGGCCGACACGCCGGCGGCCCCGGGCAAGGAACGTCTCCAAAGTCCGGAAGAGCGGGAAGAGCTGGATGGTCTTTGGGAGTGCGTGTTGTGCTTCTCGTGCTCGACCGGCTGCCCCAGTTATTGGTGGAATTCGGACCGCTATTTGGGTCCGGCGACGCTGCTCCAGGCCTACCGCTGGATTGCCGATTCCCGCGACGAATACACCGGCGAACGGTTGGATGCGCTGGAGGATCCGTTCCGGCTCTATCGCTGCCATACCATCATGAACTGCACCAACACCTGCCCGAAGAATCTCAACCCGGGCAAGGCGATCGCCAGGATCAAGCAGAAGATGGTCGAACGCCGTTAACGGCGCGAACCGTTCCCGGCATTTTTCGCCGAAGCCAAGGGCCGCGCCGCCATTTCCTGGAGTCTGGCGCTTTACAGACGGCGCTTCGCCGCCTAATGAACCGCCCATGCAAGAGCAGGCCGTCATTCACGCAGGCCCGTTGTTCGACTACCGTGACCGGGTCGCCGCCGGCGAACTCGCTCCGGACCCGGCGCAGGCGCTGTTGGCTGAAAAGCTGCAAAGCCTCCATCGGGCGTTGGCCGGCTATACGCCGAGTGCCGGACACGCCGGCTGGAAGGAGCGGTTCGGACTGACCCGCCGGCGGGCCGAGCCGGTTCAGGGCCTCTACATCTATGGCGGTGTGGGCCGCGGCAAGTCCATGCTCATGGACTTGTTCTTCGGCGCCGCCTTGGTGGAAAAGAAGCGCCGCACGCATTTCCACGCCTTTCTCCAGGACGTGCACGCCAGGATGAACGCCTTCCGCGAACGTTCCGGCGGCGAGGGCGGCGACCCGATCCCGGATGTCGCCAGGGAAATTGCCGACGAGGCGTGGCTGCTTTGTTTCGATGAATTCCAGGTCGCCAACATCGTCGACGCGATGATCCTGGGGCGGTTGTTCGAGAACCTGTTCGCCCGCGACGTCGTTGTGGTTGCCACGTCCAACCGGCCGCCGCAGGACCTCTACAAGGACGGCCTGCAGCGCAACAAATTCGTTCCCTTTATCGAGATGATCAGCGAGCGGTTGGATGTGTTGGAGCTAAGCAGTCCAATCGATTATCGCCTGCGCCGGCTGAAGGGGATGAACGTTTACCACACGCCGCCCGACGGCGGCGGCCGGGCGACCCTCGACGACTACTTTGATCAGCTCACCGACGGCCGTCCGCCGGAGCCGGAGCGCATCGAGGTGAAGGGCCGGACGATCGAGATTTCAATGGCGGTCGACGGCGTTGGCCGGGCGGATTTTGGAGATCTTTGCGACAAACCCCTGGGCCCCGCGGACTATCTGGCCATCGCCGCCCGTTATCATACCTTTGTCGTCGACGACATTCCCCTGCTGACGCCGGCGATGCGCGATGCGGCACGGCGGTTCGTCATCCTGATCGACGCCTTCTACGAGGCCAGGGTCAACCTCGTGTGTTCCGCCGCCGCGCCGCCGGCCGAGCTTTACCCCGAGGGCGAGGGGAAATTCGAATTTGAACGCCTGGTCTCCCGGCTCATCGAAATGCAGTCCGAGGAGTATATGAGCCTGCCTCATCAGCCCGGGGAGTAAGTCGGCTGGTTGTGAATTCGCGGTTGTAATCCCGACCGACGGAACCCCCTCAACTGACGGCCGACGGGGTTCCTGCAAGGCGCGCGGATGTACCGGCGGCGGTCCGCCGGGTGCGGACTTGCACGGGTCTCTAAATTGCGCTAACACCGGCGGAATTCCCAGCATTAGGCGGCCTTTGGAAGACAGAGACAGGGGTTGCCCGATCCACACCGGGGTTAAGAGGAAATTTCATGGCGAGGAACAAGATCGCGCTGGTCGGCGCGGGCAATATTGGCGGCACGCTGGCGCATTTGGCGGGCCTCAAGGAGTTGGGCGATGTCGTTCTTTTCGACATCGTAAAGGGCATCCCGCAAGGCAAGGCGCTCGATCTCGCCGAGAGCTCTCCGGTGGAGGGTTTCGACGCCAAATTGGCCGGCACCAATTCCTATGCCGGCATCCGCGGCGCCGATGTGGTGATCGTTACCGCCGGCGTGCCCCGCAAACCCGGCATGAGCCGCGACGATCTGATCGGCATCAACACCAATGTTATGCGTCAGGTCGGGGCCGGCATCAAGAAGTACTGTCCCGATGCCTTCGTGATCTGCATCACCAATCCACTGGATGTCATGGTCGGCGTATTGCGCGATGCCTGCGGCCTGCCGGCTAACAAGGTCGTCGGCATGGCGGGCGTGCTCGACTCCGCGCGGTTCCGTTATTTTCTCGCCGACGAAATGAACGTCTCGGTCGAGGACGTGACAGCGTTCGTCCTCGGCGGCCACGGCGACAGCATGGTGCCGCTGACACGCTATTCCACGGTCGCGGGCATTCCGTTGACCGACCTGGTCAAAATGAAGTGGCTGTCCCAAAAACGCCTGGACGAGATCGTCGACCGGACCCGCAACGGCGGCGGCGAAATCGTCAATTTGCTGAAGACTGGTTCGGCGTTCTATGCCCCGGCCTCCTCGGCGATCGCCATGGCCGAGAGCTACCTCAAGGACAAGAAGCGCGTACTGCCCTGCGCGGCCTACCTTCGAGGCGAGTACGGCATTCGCGGCCTCTATGTGGGCGTTCCCGTTGTTATCGGCGCCAAGGGCGTCGAGCGCGTCGTCGAAATCAAGCTGGATCCGGCGGAAAGGAAGGCCTTCAACGCGTCGGTGCAGGCGGTAAAAAAGACGGTTGCCGACGCCGACAAGATTCTCGCCAAGATCAAGGCGGACGAACGCAAGGCCGCGGCCCGGAAGCCGGCCGCCAGGAAATCACCGGCAAGGAAGACCGCGCGGCGGAAAGGCAAGTAGGGAACCTAACGGAGAACAGGGTCTCGCCTCACCGGGTCCCGGATCGGAACTCTCAATGAACATTCACGAGTATCAAGCCAAGCAACTGCTCTCCCAGTACGGGGTGGCGGTGCTGAAGGGCGGTGTCGCCTATACGCCTGCCGAAGCCGAAGCGGTCGCAAAGGATCTGGGCGGCCCCGTCTGGGTCGTGAAATCGCAAATTCACGCCGGCGGCCGGGGCAAGGGCAGGTTCGGGGAATCGTCCGCGGGCGACGGCGGCGGCGTCCGGGTGGTCAAATCCGTCGAGGACGTGAAGGACAACGCCAACCAGATGCTCGGCGCGACCCTGGTCACCCACCAGACCGGCCCCGCCGGTAAGGAAGTGAAGCGGGTCTATATCGAGGACGGCTGCGATATCGATCGGGAGCTGTACCTCTCCCTGCTGGTCGACCGGGAATCCTCCCGCGTGACCGTCATCGCCTCGACGGAGGGCGGCATGGATATCGAAGAGGTTGCCGCCTCGGCGCCGGAGAAGATTCAGACCGTGTCCATCGATCCCGCCGTCGGCATGCAGAGCTACAACGCCCGCCAGGTGGCATTCGGGCTCGGCCTCGGCGGCGACCAGGTGAAAGCCGCGGTAACCTTCCTGATGTCCATGTACAAGGCGTTCGTCGATCTCGATGCCAGCATGGTTGAGGTCAACCCGCTCGTGGTCACCAAGGGCGGCGAAGTCGTCGCCTTGGACGCCAAGATGAATGTCGACGACAACGCGCTTTACCGGCACAAGGATGTCGAAGAAATGCGGGACGAGGACGAGCAGGACCCGGCGGAACTGGAGGCCGAGCGTCACGACCTCAATTACATCAAGCTCGACGGATCCATCGGGTGCATGGTCAACGGCGCGGGCCTCGCCATGGCGACGATGGACATCATCAAGCTCCACGGCGGTGAGCCGGCCAACTTCCTCGACGTCGGCGGCGGCGCGACCAAGGAGCGCGTGACCACCGCCTTCAAGCTGATCCTGTCGGACAGCAATGTGGAAGGCATTCTGGTCAATATATTCGGCGGCATCATGCGTTGCGACGTCATCGCCGAGGGCGTAGTCGCCGCGGCCCGCGAGGTGTCCCTGGGTGTACCCCTGGTGGTTCGTTTGGAAGGCACCAACGTCGACCTGGGCAAACAGATTATGGCCCAATCCGGGCTGCCCATCATCTCGGCGGACGACCTCGCGGATGCGGCGGAGAAAATTGTCGAAGCCGTGCAGGAGGCGGGCTGATGGCTGTTCTGGTCGGCAATGACACCAAGGTTATCTGCCAGGGCTTTACCGGCTCGCAGGGAACCTTCCACTCGGAACAGGCCATCGCCTACGGCACCCGGATGGTGGGCGGCGTGACGCCCGGCAAGGGCGGCTCGACCCATCTCGACCTGCCGGTCTTCGATACGGTGCAGGATGCGGTGGATGCCACCAGGGCGAACGCATCGGTGATCTATGTCCCGCCGCCATTCGCCGCCGAGGCCATCCTCGAGGCGATCAACGCGGAGATCGGGTTGGTGGTGTGTATCACCGAAGGCATTCCCGTGCTCGACATGGTCAGGGTCAAACGGGTCCTCAACGGGTCCGGGACCAGGCTGGTCGGACCCAACTGTCCGGGCGTGATCACGCCGGGTGAATGCAAGATCGGCATCATGCCGGGCCACATTCATCAGAGAGGCAATATCGGCATTGTGTCGCGTTCCGGCACGCTGACCTACGAAGCGGTTGCACAGACCAGTGCGGCGGGTCTGGGCCAGACCACGTGCATCGGCATCGGCGGCGACCCGGTGAACGGCACCAACTTTATCGAATGTCTGGAAATGTTCCTCGCGGACGGCGAGACCGAGGGCATCGTGATGATCGGCGAGATCGGCGGTTCGGCCGAGGAAGACGCGGCCGAGTTCTACAAACGGTCGAAATCCAGGAAACCCCTGGTCGGCTTTATCGCCGGTGTCACGGCGCCGCCCGGCCGCCGAATGGGTCACGCGGGGGCGATCATCTCGGGCGGCAAAGGCGGCGCGGGCGACAAGATCGAGGCCATGAAGAGCGCGGGGATCGAGGTATCGGATTCTCCGGCGGCTCTCGGCGAAACCATGGCAAGGGTCATGAACGGATAACGCGTCCCCAACGCGGTCCGGCGCGCGGAAATAGGCGGGACCATGGCGAACGAAACGGATTCCATTTTCACCGGCGCCAACGGGGCGTTCATTGCCCGGTTGCACGAGACCTACCTGGATGACCCGTCGTCCGTGGATGCGGGCTGGCAGGCCCTGTTCGCCGAGATGGCCGATGATCCGGCGGCTGTTCGGGGAGAGGTCGCAGGCGCCAGTTGGGCGCCGCCGCTTCCGCCGCTCGAAGGGGCCGACGGGAACGGCGGCACCGCGAAAAAGGAAGCCGAGGCGCCCGCAGCCGCCGTTTCAGGCGATGCCGAGGACGCGGCCCGGGATTCGGTCCGCATTCGCATTCTCGTCCGTTCATTCAGGGTGCGGGGTCACCTGGCCGCATCATTCGACCCCCTGGGTCTTCAAGGCGCCGGCTATCTGAAGGAGCTGGACTACAAGCATTACGGATTCACCGACGAAGATCTGGACCGGACGTTTTACCTCGACACGACGACGCCGCTCTGCGGCAGGGAGCGCGCCACGCTGCGCGAAGTATTGGAGATCTTGCGGGAGAGCTACTGCTCGTCCATCGGCGTCGAGTACATGCACATGCAGGAAATCGAGCAGCGGGCCTGGATCCAGGAGAACGTCGAAGGCGTCGACTACCGCACGAATTACTCCGATGATCAAAAAAAGAACATCTACAGGGACATTGTCGAGGCGGAGGGCTTCGAAAACTACCTTCAGGTAAAACACACCGGAACCAAGCGCTTCGGTCTCGATGGCGGGGAAAGCATGATCCCGTGCATCGAACGCATGC
Source organism: Rhodospirillales bacterium (assembly GCA_022822205.1). Lineage (GTDB taxonomy): Bacteria > Pseudomonadota > Alphaproteobacteria > Rhodospirillales > UBA2165 > JAJDXO01. The sequence continues at coordinate 13,360 of JAJECC010000102.1, forward strand.
TGCGGACCGCCGCCCATGCGGGGATCAAGGAAGTGGTCATCGGGATGCCCCACCGAGGCCGTCTCAACGTGCTGGCGCGGACGCTCGGCAAACCCCATGTGGCAATCTTCTCGGAGTTTCAGGGCAACTCGGCGCATCCCGAAGATGTCCAGGGCTCCGGTGACGTGAAATACCACTTGGGCGCGTCCGCCGACCGGGAGTTCACCGGAGGCGCGATTCACCTGTCATTGACCGCCAATCCATCGCATCTGGAATGCGTCAATCCGGTGGTCGTCGGCAAGGTGCGCGCCAAGCAGACCATCCGCGACGACGAGGCGCGCGAGCAGGTAATGGGTCTGCTGCTGCACGGTGACGCGGCATTCGCCGGACAGGGGATTGTCCCCGAAACCCTCGATATGTCGCAACTCCGCGGTTACCGCACCGGCGGCACCATCCACATCATCGTCAACAATCAGATCGGCTTCACCACCAACCCCAACGCGTCGCGTTCGACCCCTTATCCGACGGATGTCGCCAAGGGGCTCCAGGCGCCCATCTTCCACGTCAACGGTGATGACCCCATCGCCGTGTGCCGGGTCGCCGACCTGGCGGTACTGTTCCGTCAGAAGTTCAAGCGGGACGTGGTCATCGACATGTTCTGCTATCGGCGCCATGGGCACAACGAGGGTGACGAGCCCATGTTCACCCAGCCGATCATGTACAAGACCATCGCCGGGCATCCGCCGACCCGGGAGATTTTCCGCGAGGCGCTGATCAGGGATGGCGTGATGACGGCTGAGGAGGCCGACAAGATCGAGAGCGACTTCAAGGCGCATCTCGATGCCGAATTCGAGGCCGCATCGTCGTATAGGACCAACAAGGCCGATTGGCTGGAGGGGGTTTGGGACGGACTGGTCCACCTTCATCAGGACGAGGAAGAGATGAAGGAGGGTCCGACCGGGGTCGAACTCGGCCGGCTCAAGGAGATTGGGCTGTCACTGGCCCGGGTGCCCGAGGACATCAACGTCAATCCCAAACTGCTGCGCCAACTCAAGGCCAAAGCGGCGATGATGGAAACCGGCGAGGGCCTGGATTGGGCAATGGGCGAAGCGCTGGCCTACGGCTCGCTATTGATGGAAGGCTGCCGGGTTCGATTGTCGGGGCAGGATTCCGCCCGCGGAACCTTCTCTCACCGGCATGCGGCAATTATCGACCAGGTGACCGAAAAGCGATACTACCCGTTGAGCGAGCTCAGCCCCGGTCAGGCGGCATTCGAGGTGATGGACAGCCCGTTGTCCGAGTTCGCGGTCGTCGGTTTCGAGTACGGCTATGCACTGGCGGATCCCAACACGCTGACCATCTGGGAGGCGCAGTTCGGCGATTTCGCCAACACGGCGCAGGTGATCTTCGATCAGTTCCTGTCGTCCGGCGAATCCAAGTGGCTGCGGCTTTGCGGACTGGTCATGCTGCTGCCTCATGGGATGGAGGGGCAGGGTCCGGAGCACTCGTCCGCCCGCCTGGAGCGATTCCTGCAGCTCTGCGCCGAAGACAATATGCAGGTGATGAACATCACCACGCCGGCCAATTTCTTCCATGCCCTGCGCCGTCAAATTCAACGGAACTTCCGCAAACCCTTGGTCGTGATGTCACCCAAGTCACTGCTGCGGCACAAGCTCAATGTCTCGCGGCTCGAGGACTTCGGCCCTGATAGCCAGTTCTGGCGCACCCTGGGGGAGGTCGACGAACTGGTGCCGGACGAGAAGGTCAAACGGGTCGTCCTATGCTCGGGCAAGGTCTATTACGACCTGTTGGAAGCGCGCCGTGAGCAGGAGATCGACGACATCGCGATTTTGCGGATCGAGCAGCTGTATCCCTGGCCGCGGGACGCCCTGATCAGCCGGGTCGGGCGCTATCCCGACGCCGATGTGGTCTGGTGTCAGGAAGAGCCCGCCAACATGGGTGCCTGGTCGTTCCTCAACTACCGAATGGAGTATGTGATGAAGAGCGTCGGCGGAAAGATGGCCGGGAAACGGCCCGTCTTCGTCGGCCGGCCGGCATCGGCCTCTCCGGCCGCCGGCTCTCTCAAAGTTCACAATATGGAACAGGCGCTGCTCGTGGAGAAGGCCCTGACCTGGAAGGTGGACAAATTGCGGCAGCCGTTCCAGCGCATTGAAGATCCGGATCCCAATCCGGTTACCATCGGCTGATCGAGGTTCTTATGGCGACGGAAATCAAGGTGCCCACTCTCGGCGAGTCCCTCTCCGAGGCGACGGTCGCCACCTGGCTCAAATCGGTGGGCGATACGGTGAGCGCCGATGAGCCGTTGCTGGAACTGGAGACGGATAAGGTGACGGTCGAGGTCAACGCGCCTGCCGCCGGCACCCTTACGGAAATCCTCGCCGATGTCGGCGCCGACGTGGAAGTCGGTGCGGTGCTGGGAAAGATTGACGGGGAAGGCGGACCGGCGGCGGCGCCCGCGGAAGCCGTGCCGGCAGCCGAGGCGGCGCCGGCCGAAACCCCCGCACCTTCCGCACCGGCCGGTGGGGATGATGTCCGGATCGTCGTGCCGGCGCTGGGTGAATCCATCGCCGAGGCGACCGTCGGCAACTGGTTGAAGTCGGTCGGCGACGCGGTTGCCGCGGACGAGCCGCTGGTGGAGCTGGAAACCGATAAGGTGTCCGTCGAGGTGAACGCGCCTGCCGCCGGCACGCTGACGGCCATTGCGGCGGAAGCCGGGTCCGAGGTCGAGGTGGGCGCCGTTTTGGGCGTCATCGGGTCCGGTGATGGCACGGCGGCTGCCGCCCCTGCCGCCGAGGCCGCTCCCGCGGCGCCCGCCCCATCACCGGCCGCGGGCGAGACGACCCTGTCGCCCGCCGTACGAAAACTCGTTGAAGATGAAGGACTCGATCCGGCGCTCATTCCGGCGACGGGCAAGGATGGCCGGCTGACCAAGGGTGATGTGCTGAATTACATGAAGTCCGGCGGTGCGGCGGCGCCTGCCGCGGCTCCGGCGGCCGCGTCGGCACCGGCGGGCGCCGAGGCTCCCAGTGTTCAAATCCCGGCGAAGCCGGCGGGTCCGCGCGAGGAGCGCGTCCGCATGTCCAAGCTCCGCAAGGTCATCGCCTCCCGGCTGAAGGAAGCCCAGAACACGGCGGCCATGCTGACGACGTTCAACGAGGTGGACATGAGCGCGGTGTTGGAGGCGCGCGCCGCCTACCGGGACGCCTTCGAAAAGCGCCACGGCGTCCGGCTTGGTTTCATGAGTTTCTTCGTCAAGTCGGCGATTGTCGCCCTGCGCGAGTTTCCGGCGGTGAATGCCGAGATCGACGGCGATGAGTTGGTCTACAAGAACCATTACGACATCGGCGTCGCCGTCGGCACGCCGCAGGGTCTCGTGGTGCCGGTGATCCGCGATGCCGACGCCATGGGGTTCGCCGATATCGAGAAGGCCATCGTCGACTTCGGCGCCCGGGCGCGGGACGGCAAGCTGGGGCTCGACGAAATGACCGGCGGGACCTTCACTATCTCCAACGGCGGCATTTACGGCTCCATGCTGTCGACGCCGATCCTCAATACGCCCCAGTCGGGGATCCTGGGGATGCACAACATCACCAAGCGTCCGGTGGTGATCGACGACGAGATCGCCGTCCGGCCGATGATGTATCTGGCGCTCAGCTACGATCACCGGATCATTGACGGCCGCGAGGCGGTTTCCTTCCTGGTCCGCATCAAGCAATGTATCGAGGATCCGCGGCGCATCATGCTGGACATGTAGCCGGGGCCCGGGAGAGCGAGGAATAGAATGGCTGACAACAATTTCGACGTCGTCGTTATCGGCGCCGGCCCGGGCGGCTACGTGGCCGCCATCCGCGCGGCCCAATTGGGCCTGAGCGCCGCCATCGTCGAGAAGCGGGAGACCCTGGGCGGCACCTGCCTGAATGTCGGCTGCATCCCGTCCAAGGCGCTGCTTCACACCTCGCACATGTATCATGCCGCCCACGACGGATTCGCCGCCATGGGCATCAAGGCGTCCAAGGTGGGCCTCGATCTGAAGGCGATGATGGCCTACAAGGATGGGGTGGTCGGCGACACCGTCAAGGGTGTCGATTACCTGATGAAAAAGAACAAGATCACCCGGCTTCTCGGCACCGGCTCCATTCCGGCCGCCGGCCGGGTGACGGTGACCGGCGCGGACGGCAAGGCCGAAACGATTCAGGCCGGGAATATCATCATCGCCACCGGGTCCGGCGTGACGCCGCTTCCGGGTGTGGACATCGACGAAAAGCAGATTGTTTCGTCCACCGGCGCTCTGGAACTGCCCAAGGTCCCGAAGACCATGGCGGTGATCGGCGCCGGGGTCATCGGCCTGGAACTGGGTTCGGTGTGGAGCCGGTTGGGCGCGGAGGTCACCGTCATCGAGTTCCTCGACCACGTGCTGCCCGGCATGGACGCCGAGATCTCCAAGCACATGCAGCGAACCCTCAAGAAGCAGAAGATCGGTTTGAAGCTTTCCAGCAAGGTTACCGGCGCCAGGAAATCCAAGACCTCGGTCACGCTCGATGTCGAGCCGGTTGCCGGCGGCGAGGCGGCGCAGGTGAAGGCCGACGTGGTCCTGGTCGCCGTTGGCCGGCGTCCCTACACCGACGGCCTGGGCCTGGAGGGGCTGGGGATCGAACCGGACAAGGGTTTCATTCCGGTGGACGCCCATTTCCAAACCAAGGTTCCGGGCGTCTACGCCATTGGCGACGTTATCGGCGGGGCCATGCTGGCCCACAAGGCCGAGGATGAGGGCGTGGCGGTCGCCGAGATCATCGCCGGTCAGTCCGGCCATATCGATTACGACGCCATTCCGGGAATCGTCTACACCTGGCCCGAGGTGGCGGGGCTCGGCAAGACCGAGGAGCAGCTCAAGGAAGCCGGGATCGAATACAATGTCGGCAAGTTCCCGTTCACCGCCAACGCGCGGGCGCGCGCCATGGGCGACACGGACGGGTTCGTGAAAATCCTCGCCGACAAGGAGACCGACCGGGTCCTCGGCGTCCACATTCTCGGTCCCGCCGCGGGTGATCTCATCCAGGAATGCGTCGCGGTCATGGAGTTCGGCGGATCGGCCGAGGACATCGCCCGCACCTGTCACGGCCATCCGGGGTTGCCCGAGGCGGTCAAGGAAGCCGCCCTCGATGCCGGCGGCCGGGCGCTGCACATCTAGGCGCTCGTCCCGGCACGATGATCGTTCTCCTCCCCGAAACCTCGGGCAATGTCATCGGGGTGAAGGTCGTCGGCAAACTGACCGAGGCCGATTTTATCGAGACCGTCCCCGGCATCGAGGCCATCTTCGCCCGTCACGGCAAGGTCCGTTTCCTGGTCGACCTCACGGGGTTCGACGGCTGGAACTGGCAGGCGGCGTGGGACGACTTCGCCTTCGGCATCAAACATTGGGGCGACATCGAGAAGATGGCCATCGTCACCGATTCCCGATGGGAGGGTCTGGCCGCAAAATTCGCCGGCGTCCTCATGCACGCCGAAGTGAAATCGTATAGCTCACCGGAAATAAGACGCGCCTGGGCGTGGACGCGGGCCTAAAGCGGTTCGCTACTCGCGATCTCCGGTCCTTCGGGCGCGGGGATGCGCGTCCTTGTAAACCTCCATCAGGCGCGCCTGGTCCACCTCCGTGTAGCGTTGGGTGGTCGAAAGCGAAGCGTGTCCGAGCAGCTCCTGGATGGTCCTGAGATCGCCGCCGTCGGCCAACAGGTGCGTGGCGAAGGAATGGCGAAGGGCATGAGGCGTCGCGGTCTCGGGCAGGCCGAGATCGGCACGAACCTTCCGCATCTGCCGTTGGACCACACCGGGGTTGAGCCGTTTCCCCCGGGCGCCCACGAACAATGGGTCCTCGGGTCCGAGGCCGAACGGACAGAGGTCCAGATAACGCCGGATGCGCTCCATGATCACCGGCAGGACCGGGACCAGACGCTGCTTGTTGCCCTTGCCGGTAATGGTCAGCACATCGCCTTCCGGAACATCACCCACATCGAGGCCGAGGGCCTCGCCGATCCGGAGGCCGCAGCCGTAGAGCAGGGTGAAGAGCGCCACATCGCGGGCGGCGAGCCACGGTTCGTCGTGGAACAGCGCGGCCCGGTCGAGGGCTTCCAGCGCCTCCGTTGCGCCCAACGGCTTCGGCAGCGATTTCGGCAATTTCGGGGTGCGCACCGCTTTGACGGCGGCGTTCGTGACGGCGCCGGTCCGGTCCAGATGACGGAAAAAGTTGCGCAGCGTCGACATGGATCTTGCCGTCGACGACCGCGCAAGTCCCTGATTGCTCCGCTGGGCGAGATAGCCCCGAAAATCCGCCGCCGACAGTCCCTCCAGATCACTCAATCCCGGCGGATATCCAAGATGATCCGAGAGGTAGCGGAAGAATTTGGCCAGATCCCGGCCGTATCCGGCCAGGGTGTGCGCCGAGCAGCGCCGCTCGCTCAGCAGCCATTCGCGCCAGCCGGCGATCGCCGTTTTGACCGCCGGCTCGGCGGCAATCGTCTCAAGGGGGCCGGTGGCCCGGGACTCTAGGTGTTCCGGGGCAGCCATCGGTGAACGCAATGCTCGGTGACCCGGGCCAGGAAAGTCAGCAGCTCGGTTCCCTGGCCGGGACTGAAGGTGCCGGCGTGCCGGCCGCCGAGGGCCAGCAACCCCTGCGGCAGGGTGCGGGTCGGCCGAATGCGGGCGATGGCAGCCGAGGCAATGAGCCCGGCGGCCTCGCCGAAGACCGTACCGTCATCGCCCGTGTCGGCGAACAGCATGGCTTCGGTATCCGGGGTCTCCAACAGGTGGTCGAGGGTGCCCGGCGGCACCTGCCGGATATCGCCGGTGGCGAATAACGGCTCGGATCCGTCGGCGGACTCGAAACACAGCGAGACCGCATCCACATCCAGCAGCAGCGGCAGATCGAAACGAATCACATGAACCAATCGTTCAAAGCCGTCCGAGGCCAACAGTCCCAGCACCGCCGCGTGGGTGCGCGTCTGGACCAGCATGTTGGAGCGGGTCGTGGTCACCAGCTCGTTGGCGGCTTGGCGTAAATTGTCGGATTCCGACTTTAGCCGGTCGAGCATGAAGGCTTGCATGTCGACGACGCTGCCGTCGGCTTCGGTCCAGCGGCTGGGGGGCGACAGGACCGACAATAGCTCGGGCCGCTCATGAAAGTAGTCCGGGTTGGTCTTGAGGTATTCCGCGACTTCGTCGGCGCTCGGCGGATCCGTCTCGACGGTCGCGCCCTGTCCATTGCCTGAATTGGTTTCCTGTTCGCTACTCATTTTCGGCTACCCCTGATCGCCAAGAATGCTCTGCCCGGTCTTGGCCCAATCATCCAGGAATGCCGCGAGCCCTTTGTCGGTGAGCGGGTGCTTGAAGAGCTGGGACAGGATTTTGGGCGGGATGGTCGCCACGTGGGCGCCCATGCGGGCGGCCTCGACCACATGCATCGGGTTTCGGATGCTGGCGACCAGCACCTCGGTGGTGAAGTCGTCATACCGGCTGTAGATCTCGACGATGTCGGCGATCAGCTCCATTCCCGATTGGCCCACATCGTCCAGCCGTCCGACGAATGGAGAGACAAAGGCGGCGCCCGCCTTGGCGGCCAGGATGGATTGAGCGGCCGAGAAACACAGCGTCACATTGACCATGGTTCCCTGATCGCTGAGTGCCCGGCAGGCGCGGAGCCCGTCCTCGGTAAGCGGGACTTTCACCGCGACGTTCGACGCGATCGCCGCCAGCTTCCGGCCCTCTTCGATCATCGTTCCGGCATCGGTCGCGGTCACTTCCGCCGAGATGGGGCCGGGCACGATCTTGCAAATTTCGGCAACCACGTCCGTGAACTTGCGGCCCGTCTTTGCGACCAGCGAGGGATTTGTGGTTACGCCGTCGACCATTCCGGTCTCGGCGAGGGCGCGAATTTCATCGATGTCGGCTGTGTCGATAAAGAACTTCATGGGATCGGGAAGACCTCCTCAGTCAGAGAACTGAAGCTTGATTCGCATCGTCCGCCCTGGTGAGGCAATCCTGTCACCGCCCATTCGGGCGCATCCCCCCGGTTTTCCGGGGCCTTGGCCGCTCAGCGGTCGGTGCAATTTCCCCGGCCCGCCGCAGCCGCTAGAGTGTAGCCCATGCCGCCAAAGCAAACCAGAGGCGACGCCCGTTCCCGGCAGGTGGGTGTCCTCCTGCCGCTCCCGTTTGACGAGCCGTTCACCTACCGGGTGCCGGACGATGTGCATGCCGGATTGGGGGATATCGTCGACGTGCCGTTCGGTCCGCGGCGGGTCGCGGGAGTTGTCTGGGGCGAGGGGGATGGAGATGTCCCGCCGGAAAAACTGAAGGACGTCGTTGGCGTATTCGACGTGCCCGGCTTGACGCCCGAACTCCGGCGTTTCGTCGAATGGGTCGCGGCCTACACCATGTCCAACGTCGGCAGTGTGCTGAAGATGGTGCTCAGCGTCCCCGACGGCCTGCTGCCGCCCAAACCGGTTACCGCCTATGCCCTCGCCGGCAGTGCGCCCCATATTCGGATGACCGATGCCCGGAAACGGGTCATCGAGGCCGCCGGCGGACTTCCGCCGCTGCCGGCGGCGGACCTCGCCCGTGAAGCCGGCTGCGGCCCGTCGGTGGTGAAGGGCCTGGCCGAAGCGGGCGTACTCGAACAGCGAACCCTGGTGCCGTCGACCGGATTCCAACCCCCTGATCCGTCGGCCGAGGGGCCGGCCTTGTCGCCGGAGCAGGCCACGGCGGCCGACGCATTGCGGGCGCTTGCCGCGGCCCGTCGGTACGGGGTCAGCCTGCTGGAGGGAGTTCCGGGCGCCGGCAAGACCGAGGTGTATCTGGAGGCCGTGGTGGCGGCCCTCGAAGCGGGCAAACAGGCGCTGGTTCTATTGCCTGAAATCGCCCTGTCGGCGCAATGGATGGACCGGTTCCGGCAACGGTTCGGCTGCAGGCCCGCCGAATGGCATTCGGATCTTACCCATGCGCAGCGCCGCACCAATTGGCGGGCGGTGGCGACCGGCGAAGCCCGGGTGGTGGTCGGCGCCCGCTCGGCGTTGTTCCTGCCCTATCCGGAACTCGGTGTCATCGTCATCGACGAAGAGCACGATGCTTCCTACAAGCAGGAGGATGGTGTGATCTACAACGCCCGTGACATGGCCATCGTCCGGGCGCGGGAGGAGGAAGTGCCGGTGGTGCTGGTCTCCGCGACGCCGTCGCTGGAGACAGTGGAGAATGTCCGGCGGGGCCGGTACGGACATCACAATCTGCCGGACCGCCACGCCGGGGCCGGGTTTCCGGATGTGGACGTTGTCGACATGCGCGCCGACAGCCCGCCGGCCGGCGAATGGCTGTCGTCACCGTTGCGCGCAGCCGTCACCGGGACCTTGGACCAAGGGGAGCAGGTACTCCTGTTCCTGAACCGGCGGGGCTATGCGCCGCTGACCCTGTGCAGGGCCTGCGGCCATCGGCTGCAATGCCCGAACTGCACCAGCTGGCTGGTGGAGCACCGGCTGATGAGCCGTCTCCAGTGTCATCACTGCGGCTATGCCGCCGATTTGCCGAACACCTGCCCGAGCTGCGAAGCGGAGAACAAGCTTGCGGCCTGTGGGCCGGGCGTCGAACGATTGGCCGAGGAGGTTGCGGCTCGGTATCCGGACGCGCGGGTGGTCGTCGCGGCGTCCGATACCATCCATGGTCCCGGCCAGGCGTCCGAGCTGGTCCGGCTGATCGAAGAACGCGAGGTGGATATCGTCATCGGCACCCAGATTGTCGCCAAGGGATACCACTTTCCCCACCTGACACTGGTGGGCGTGGTCGATTCGGACCTCGGACTTTCGGGCGGCGATCTTCGGGCGGCGGAACGAACCTACCAGCTCCTCTATCAGGTGGCGGGCCGCGCCGGACGGGAACACCGGCCGGGCCGGGTGGTGCTGCAAACGTTTATGCCCGACCACCCGGTAATCAAGTCGCTGGCCGCCGGGGATCGGGACGGGTTTCTATCCGCCGAGGCCAAGGACCGGAAGCTTGCCGGGATGCCGCCGTTTGGACGACTGGCCGGCGTCGTCCTGTCGAGCCCCGACCCCTACCAGGTCGACCGGGCGGCAAATGCGTTGCGCCGCACCGCGCCGTCGGAAGACGGGGTGCAGGTGCTCGGGCCCGCCCCGGCGCCGATGGCGCTGCTGCGCGGCCGTCACCGGCGGCGGTTTCTGGTCAAGGCGGGCCGTGAGGTAAACCTTCAGAAGGCGCTCCGGAATTGGCTCTCGATCACGCCCATTCCCAAGAAGGTCCGGGTCCAGCTGGACATCGATCCTTACAGCTTCATGTAGCCCACGGAAATTCTATAACCCATTGAAATGAAAAGGGTTTTGTCGTCAGGTCCGGCCCGGGTGAGTCGTCTTGCACCCCACCAATCAGTATGGTAGACAACCCTCGCCTTCGGCGGCCCGGTGCCGCTGGAAGGGGCAATATTCTCGCAACCTTCGTTGTGTTATCGGTGACATCTCACCGGGGAACCAGAACCGAGGAACATCTCACGTGGCAACGGACAACACAGGCGCCACCGGCCTCGCCGGAAGGTATGCAACAGCGCTGTTTGAGCTTGCCGAAACCGAGGGCGCCCTGGATGAGGTTGCGGACGACCTGAATTCGCTGGACCGGATGATTCTCGAGAGCGCCGATCTGACACGGATGATTCGATCCCCGGTGATATCCCGGGACGAGCAGGGTGCGGCAATGAACGCCCTGATGACGGCCGCCGGCGCGGGCGAATTGACGCGCAAATTTGCCGGCGTGCTGGCCGGCAATCGGCGCCTGTTCGCATTGCCGGAAATCATCGATCAATACCTCGCCATTCTGGCCGGACGCCGGGGCGAGATGACGGCCGAGGTGACCTCGGCGGCCAAACTGTCCGGCAAGCAGCTGGCGACGCTGGAAGCGACGCTCAAACGCTCGGTCGGCGGCGAGGTCAGTATCAATGAGAAAGTCGATCCTGATGTCCTGGGCGGCCTGGTTGTCAAATTGGGCTCCCGGATGGTCGACAGTTCCCTTAACACCAAGCTACAGCAGTTGCGACTCGCCATGAGAGGGGTTGGATAATGGAAATCCGTGCGGCCGAAATTTCCGCGATCCTGAAAGAGCAAATTCAGAACTTCGGCACCGAAGCAGAGGTTGCCGAGGTCGGACAGGTCCTGTCGGTGGGTGACGGTATCGCCCGCGTCTACGGCCTCGACAAGGTGCAGGCCGGTGAAATGGTTGAATTTCCCGGCGGCATCAAGGGCATGACCCTCAACCTCGAAGAGGACAATGTGGGCGTCGTGATCTTCGGCGACGACCGGACCATCCGCGAAGGCGACACGGTCAAGCGGACCGGTGAAATCGTCGACGTGCCGGTGGGCAAGGAACTGCTCGGCCGGGCGGTGAACGGTCTCGGTGAGCCGATCGACGGCAAGGGCCCGATCAACGCGGCCGACCGCGGCCTGATCGAGGTGAAGGCGCCCGGTATCATTCCGCGGAAATCGGTGCACGAGCCCATGCAGACCGGAATCAAGGCCATCGACAGCCTGATCCCCATCGGCCGCGGCCAGCGGGAGCTGGTGATCGGAGACCGGCAGACCGGCAAGACGGCGATCATTCTCGACACCATCATCAATCAGAAGAAGGTCAACGACGCCGCCCGGGATGATTCCGAGAAGCTCTACTGCGTTTACGTGAGCGTCGGCCAAAAGCGGTCTTCGGTGGCGCAGTTCGTCAAGACCCTCGAGGACTACGGCGCACTCGAATACTCCATCGTCGTCGCGGCCACGGCGTCCGAACCGGCGCCGATGCTCTTCCTGGCGCCCTATACGGGCTGCACCATGGGGGAATATTTCCGCGACAACGGCATGCATGCGGTTATCTTCTACGACGATTTGACCAAGCAGGCGGTCGCCTACCGGCAAATGTCCCTGCTGCTTCGCCGCCCGCCGGGGCGTGAGGCCTATCCCGGTGACGTGTTTTATCTGCACTCCCGCCTATTGGAGCGGGCCGCGAAGATGAACGATGACAACGGCGCCGGGTCATTGACCGCGCTGCCGGTGATCGAGACCCAGGCCAACGACGTTTCGGCCTACATCCCCACGAACGTGATTTCCATTACCGATGGGCAGATCTTCCTCGAGACCGAATTGTTCTACCAGGGCATCCGCCCGGCGGTGAATGTCGGTCTGTCGGTCAGCCGGGTGGGCTCCGCCGCGCAGGTGAAGGCGATGAAGCAGGTTGCCGGCTCGATCAAGCTGGAACTCGCCCAGTACCGGGAAATGGCGGCGTTTTCCCAGTTCGCGTCCGATCTGGATCCGGCGACCCAGCGTCTGTTGGCGCGCGGCTCGCGGCTGACCGAAGTCCTGAAGCAGGGCCAGTTCGTACCCTACCCGGTGGAGGAACAGGTGGTCGCCATTTACGCCGGCGTGAACGGCTATCTCGACGGGATCGAGGTTGGAGATGTGGTCCGCTACGAAGCGGCGCTGATGGAAGAGGTCCGCGAGTCGGGCGCCGACATTCTGGTGGCGATCCGCACCGATGGCGAAATTACCGAAGCGACCGAGGAAAAGCTCAAGACCTTCCTCGACGATTTCACCAAATCCTTCTCTTAAGAATCTCGGACGGATAAGCGAATCGGATAGCCGATGGCCGGTCTCAAGGAACTCAAGACCCGGATCGACAGCGTCAAATCGACGCAGAAGATCACGTCCGCCATGAAGATGGTGGCGGCCAGCCGTCTGCGCCGCGCCCAGGAGGCAGCGGAAGCGGCACGGCCGTTTGCCGAACGGATGGAGCGGATGATCGCGGGCATGGTCGAGGGACTGGGCTCGACGGAAGGCGCGCCGCCGCTGCTGGCCGGCACGGGCAGGGATGACGTCCATCTGCTGGTCGCCATGACATCGGATCGCGGACTCTGCGGCGGCTTCAACGCGAGTATCGTCCGCTCGGTGCGCCAGCAGATCGCCGAACTGGACTCCGCCGGCAAGACGGTCAAGGTCTTGTGTGTCGGCCGAAAGGCCCGCGACCAGCTTCGCCGGGATCACGGAGACAAGATCGTCGATACGTTCGAGGACATCGGCCGGACGGCGGTGACCCTGGAGGACGCCCGGGAGGTAACCGCCAGGATCGTCGAACTGTTCGACGCCGGCGGGTTCGACGTCTGCACCGTCACCTACAACCGGTTCGTTTCGGCGATGACCCAGATCGTCACCCCCCAGCAGGTGATTCCCGTTTCCATCGAGGAAGAAGCGGGCGGGGAAGAGGCGGCATCCGGCGTCATTCCGGCGGCGACCGAGTTCGAGCCGGACGACGACGTCATATTGAAGGTTTTGCTGCCCAAGAACCTGGAGGTGCAAATTCTGCACGGGCTTTTGGAGAGCAATGCATCCGAACATGGCGCCCGGATGAGCGCCATGGACAATGCGACCCGGAACGCGGGAGAAATGATCGACGCCCTGTCGCTGCAGTTCAATCGCACGCGTCAGGCCAAGATTACAAGTGAGTTGATTGAAATTATTTCCGGCGCCGAGGCCGTCTAGCGCGGCGCCGAAGCCGAGGAGCGAACAGGATGGCAGAGAATAACGCCGGAGCAATTTCCCAGATCATGGGTGCGGTGGTCGACGTCAAGTTCGACGGCGATATGCCGGAGATATTGAACTCCCTTGAAGTTCAAGGGCTGGACCGGCGCCTGGTGCTGGAAGTCGCGCAGCACCTCGGGGAGGGCCAGGTGCGCACGATCGCCATGGACACCACCGACGGCCTGGTTCGCGGAACCGAGGTCATCGACACCGGCGGGCCCATCGAAGTGCCGGTCGGGCCGGAAACGCTCGGCCGGATTTTGAACGTTATCGGCGAGCCGGTGGACGAGGCCGGGCCTGTCGAATCGAAAGTCACCTCGGCAATTCACAAACCGGCGCCCGAGTTCGTCGATCAGTCGACGGAGACCGAAATTCTGGTCACCGGCATCAAGGTCGTCGATTTGATCGCGCCGTACGCCAAGGGCGGCAAGGTCGGCCTGTTCGGCGGCGCCGGCGTGGGCAAGACCGTGATCATCATGGAACTCATCAACAACATCGCCAAGGCGCACGGCGGCTACTCCGTGTTTGCCGGTGTCGGCGAACGGACCCGTGAGGGCAACGACCTCTATCACGAGATGATCGAGTCCGGGGTTATTCAGACCGATGGGGCGGGCTCCAAGGCCGCGCTGGTCTACGGCCAGATGAACGAGCCGCCCGGGGCGCGGGCCCGCGTCGGGCTGACCGGCTTGACGGTCGCCGAGTACTTCCGTGACCAGGAAGGCCAGGACGTGCTGTTCTTCGTCGACAACATCTTCCGGTTCACCCAGGCGGGCTCCGAGGTGTCGGCGCTGCTGGGCCGGATTCCTTCCGCCGTGGGCTATCAGCCGACCTTGGCCACCGACATGGGCATACTTCAGGAGCGGATCACTTCGACCACCAAGGGCTCGATCACGTCCGTGCAGGCCATCTACGTGCCGGCGGATGATTTGACCGATCCGGCCCCGGCGACATCGTTCGCGCACCTGGACGCGACCACGGTGTTGTCGCGTCAGATCGCCGAGCTCGGCATCTACCCGGCGGTGGATCCTCTCGACTCCACGTCGCGGGTGTTGACCGCCGATGTGGTCGGCGAGGAGCACTACACCACCGCCCGCGAGGTGCAGCGGGTGCTGCAGACCTATAAGTCCTTGCAGGACATCATCGCCATTCTCGGCATGGACGAACTCTCCGAAGAGGACAAACTCACCGTGGCCCGGGCGCGGAAAATCCAGCGCTTCTTGTCGCAGCCGTTCCATGTCGCCGAAGTGTTCACCGGCTCGCCGGGCGTCTTCGTCAATCTCGACGACACCATCAAGGGCTTCGCGGCCATCTGCGCCGGCGAGTACGATCACCTGCCGGAGAACGCCTTCTACATGGTCGGCACCATCGAAGAAGCCGTCGAGAAGGCCCGGAAGATGGCCGCCGAAGCCGCCTGAGTGTAGCCCGAAGGATACCGATCATGGCTGATTCCGCCGCAGACAAGGTTGACTTCGATCTCGTGACGCCGCTGAATCTGGTGGCGTCCGAGGAGGTCGACATGGTGGTGGTGCCCGGAGGCGCCGGCGATTTCGGCGTGCTGCCGGGCCACGCGCCGTTGATCTCGACCGTCCGTCCGGGCGTCGTCGAGGTGCACCAAGACGGCTCCGTCACCTCCCGGATATTCGTCGAGGGCGGATTCGCCGAGGCCAATGCGGAGCGTTGCACGGTTCTCGCCGATGCGGCCCAACTGGTTGACGAAATTGACGCCGGCGCGGTTTCCCGGCGGCTTGACGCCGCCAAGGAGGCGGCTGGCTCGGCGGACGACGACGGAAAAGCGGCCGCCGAGACGGAGCTTCGGATCGCGGAGGCCCTGGTGTTGGCGGCCGGAAGCGGCGGAGATGTTCACTAGACTTCCATTGTGGGCGTTTATGGCGGTTCTCGTGACCGCGCTCCCCGCGCGGGCGGGTGATCTGATTGTCGAGGTCACCGAGATTCGCAACGATCGGGGTCTCATTCGCCTCGCCCTGCATAACGACCCCGAAGAATTCCCCGAAGGAGAGCGGTTCAGCGGTTTCGATGAACCCGCGAAGCCCGGATCCATCGTCGTGACGATGAAGGACATTCCCGCGGGCCGCTACGCCGCCGCCTTGCTCCACGATGAGAACCGGGATGGGAAGATGAACAAGAACTTTATCGGCTTGCCCCTGGAAGGGTTCGGCATTTCCAGAGACGCCCGGGTGCTGCTGGGCCCACCCACCTTCGAGGCGGCGGCATTTGACGTTCCGCACGAAGGGACGCGCATCACCATTCGGGTGCGGTACTAGAGGATGGAAATCCGCTGCTTGCCGGGCCATATTAGAGGAACGATCGGCCGCAACCGGCCGGAGGCAGACCGCAATGGACAAAGCCGCCGACGATTTCATCCATGCCGGGTCCCTTTCGGAAATCAAGGCCAAGGGCATGGTCCTGGTGCGGGGCGGGCCGACGCCCATTCTGGTGGTTCATGACGGCGGGCGTTTGTTCGCCCTCGATAACCGCTGTCCGCACCTGGGCTTTCCGTTGAACCAGGGGTCGGTCGAAGACGGCATTCTCACCTGCCACTGGCATCATGCCCGGTTTGACCTGTCCAGCGGCTGTACCTTCGATTTGTGGGCCGACGATGTTCCCGCCGCCGAGGTCAGGATAGATGGTGACGAGGTTTGGGTTTCGAGCCGGCTGCAACCGGCGGGCGGCGCCGGCCGTTGGCGTCAGCGCCTTCATGACGGCATGAGCCATAACATCCCGCTGGTGATGGGTAAGGCGATCCTGGCCGGCCTGGATGCCGGCGCGAGCCACCGGGACATCGTCGCCGCGGCGGCCGATTACGGCGTTCGCAATCGCGACGGTTTCGATATCGGCATGACCATCCTGACGGCGCTGGGAAACATCATCGATCGCCTGCCGGAGGACGAGGCGTTTCTGGCGCTGTTCCACGGTGTGCGCCGGGTGGCGGCGGATTGCGCCGGAGAGGAGCCGTATCAATCCTCCGGGCCGCTCCTCGATGCCGACTTGGACGGAAGGACCCTCAAACGCTGGCTGCGCCAATGGTCCGGCGTCCGGCACCGGACCGCCGCCGAACGGACGCTGGAGACCATGATTTCATCTTCCCGGCCCTGGGAAAAGATCGTCGACGGCGTGGCGGCCGCGGCGACCGACCGGCATTACGGGGATACCGGCCATAGTCTGGACTTCGTGAACAAGGCTCTCGAAGCGGCCGAACTGGTCGGCCATGACCGGGCCCTGGCGATCCTTCCCACGGCCATCGACCAGATGGTCCGGGCGCGCGGGGGCGAAGAATCGGATTCCTGGCGGCATCCCGTCGACCTTGTCGCCCTGGTGGATGCGGCGTGGGAGAGAGTGCGCGGGCGCCTTCCCGATCCGGGCGGGGCCGGTACGTACAAGGCGCACGCCGATTTGGCCGCACGGCTGCTCGGCGATGAGCCGGACAAGATCGTCTCGGCGCTGGAACAGGCTGTGGGCAAGGGGGCGCGGGCAGCCGATCTGGCCCGGGCATTGGCCTACGCCGCCGCGCTCCGTCTGGCCCGTTTCGGGACGGCGAACGAGTTTTCGGACTGGGACACGGCGCACCATGTCTTCACCCACGCCAATGCCCTGCACGCAATCCTGAAGCGTCTCGACGAAGCCGGCGATCCGTATCCCGATGCGACGGCCGGCGTCTTTGCCGGCGCCATGGCCCTGTACCTCACCCGGTTCCTGAACATCCCCCCGGCGGGGATGCCCGGTGAGGATGGACGTTCCCTCAATGATTTGCCGGAGGCGGCGGCGGAGCTTCTCGACCGGCTGCTGGCGGCCTTTGACCGCCAGGCCCGGGTAAGCGATGCCGCGCGGCTGACGTCCCGCTACCTGCTTCTCGGTCACGATCCGGAGAAGCTGATAGTCGTTCTGGCCCGCGCGTTGTTGCGGGAGGATGCTGGTTTCCACGCCTATCAGAACCTCGAGGCCGGTGTCCGCCAATTCGATGCCTGGGGGCCCGGCGATGAAGGCCGGCACATATTGGTCGCCGTGGCGCGCTTCCTCGCCGCCCATTCGCCGACCGAGCGGGCCGAGTACCAGACCGCCGATATTGCGCTCCGGCTGCACCGGGGCGGAGAACTGCATGAAGAAGAGGACGCCTGACCGGCGGTGACCGGGGAACGGCCCATGCCTTTGGGATGCTTGCAGGGGCGGTGCCGGCGGATACAGTGTCAACCTAGTGGTACGAAACAATTTCTTGGGGGCACCCATGGATCAATCCGTCGCGGCCGCCGAGGCCGGCGCCATCACCGCCGGTCTCGTCTATTCAATCGATACCGGAGTCAAGCCGGTCAACGAGACCATGGAAGAGGGCAATCTCAAGCGGGTCTACACGGGTGAGTTTGCCGAACATGAGATGAAAATCTCCAACGGGCGGCTGGTCCGCGACCGGTTCGACCTCGACGTCAACGGTTTCGAGTTCGTCGACCATCCGACCCGAATGAACGACTTCTTCGATGCCGACGAATTGACGTCCGTCTACTACCCGGAGGTCGAGGCGCTGATCAAGGAACGGACCGGCTGCAACTGGGTCCACATCTTCGATCACACCCTGCGGACCGGGGATCAGGAGGAACAGGAGGCCAGGCTGATCCGCGAGCCGGTTCTCCGGGTGCACAACGACTATACGGAATGGTCGGGGCCGCAGCGGGTCCGGGATCTGATGCCCGACCGGGCGGAGGAGCTGATCAGGCACCGTTTCGCCATCGTTCAGGTGTGGCGGGCCATCAACAAGCCCATCGAAGCCAACCCGCTGGCGATCGCCGATGCCGGGAGCTTGACGGAATCCGATCTCATCGCCTCGGAGCGCCGGTATCCCGACCGGGTGGGGGAAACCTACCAAGTTCAGCACAACCCGGATCACCGGTGGTTTTACTTCCCCAGAATGACCCGGGACGAGGCCATCGTGTTCAAGGTCTACGAATCCGAGACCGACGGACGGGCCCGCTGGACGGCGCACACGTCGTTCGACGATCCGACAACGCCGGAGGGCGCAACGCCCCGCCAATCCATCGAGATGCGCACCATAGCGTTTTGGGCGCCCCGGGAATAACGAGCCGTAGACTTGGCGCGGGGCGTTCCGGGCGCCGGAGAACCGATCGCCTCCAATACGGCTGAGTATGGTGATCGGTGGGCTGCCTTGAAAATTGCCGCGGAAATCGTATCCCCGTACGGGACCCTATGGACAGGCGCGCACGCCGCTTCATAATGTCCTCAGCCAATTGACCGGATCAGGGAGGAAGACATGGCCGGAACCGATATCAAACTCACCTCGAGCGGCGGCGGGGAATTCGATTCCTACGTGGTTACGCCCGACGGCGGTCCGGCGCCCGGGATCGTCATGGTGGCGGATATTTTCGGGGTCGGCCCGAGCCTCAAAGCGATTTGCGATGAGCTTGGCGAGGCCGGTTATGTCGTCTCAGCACCCGATTTCTTCTGGCGCGCCGACTTGCCCGGCCCGTTGGAATTGGGCGACGAGCGGGCCCGGGAACGGGCCCAGCCGCGCTATGACCTGATCGAAAAGGGTGTCGAGGATGTGGCGGACGCGGCCAACGATCTGAAATCCCGCCCCGAGTGCAATGGAAAGGTGGCCGTGGCCGGCTTCTGCTACGGCGGACCCTATGCGTATATCGGTCCGGCGCGAATGGGCCTCGATGCCGGGTTTTCATATCACGGTTCCGCCATGCAGGATTGGTACGATGACATCGCCGGTATCAAGGCGCCCGTGAGCATCCACTTCGGCACCGACGATCAGGCGGCGCCGCAGGAGGCGTTGGACCAAATTCAGGATGCGGCGGACGGCAATGATCTGTTGGAGCTTCATCTCTATCCGGATGTGAAACACGGCTACACGAGCCGGCATGCGCCGGCGTGGGATGCGGCGGCCTACGAAGCATCGATGACGCGGACCAAGGAGATCCTCAACGCCCTTCGGTAGTCGCGGAATCGGAACCGCCGGAGGCGCGGGCCCTGGCTCGCGCCTCTTTGGTTTCCACCTGAATGAGCCACACGGCACCGGCGACGATTACGGCCGCGCCCGCCCAGGTCCAGATGCCGGGAACCTCCTGAAAGACGAAAAATCCGATCAAGGCCGCCCAAATCAGCCGGGTAAAGTAGGCCGGCTCCACCGCCGTGACTTCGCCGAGGCGGTAGGACCAGGTCATGAAGCCGTGGCCAAGGACACCGAGCACGCCGATGACCCCCAGCATCCAAAGCGCGTCCAAACTCGGCCAGCGCCACACGAACAGCGACGGGATGAAGCTGAATACGGTGATGAACAGCGTCAAATAAGCGACGATGGTCGTCGGATCGTCCGTACGAACCAATACCTTGGTCATCACCTTGGAGGTGCCCGCGCCGATGCTGGAGGCGACCACCAGCAGCATGCCGACGCTGATGGCTTCGAAGCCCGGCCGTATGATGATCAGCATGCCGGCGAATCCCAGGCCGACCGCCAGCCATCTTCCGCCCCGGCTGGGTTCGGCGAGAAACAGAATGGCGCCCAGGGTGGCGAAGATGGGCAGCATGAAGGAAATCGCCGTTGCCTCCGCCAACGGGACGAACAGCAGCGCCCAAAACCAGCACAGCATGGCTGTCGCGTGAATCAGGCCGCGGCCCGCATGGAGCTTGAGGTTTTGCGTGCGCCAGAGACGTGTCCCCCGGCGGAGCATGAGCGGGGCCAGCACCACCAATCCGAAGAAGTTGCGGAAGAAAACGATCTCGACCGGGTGCAGTTCGTTGCCGATCTGTTTGACGAAGCCGTCGACGCTGACCAGGGCGCCCATGCCGAGCGTCATGGCGGCAAAGCCGAGAACGTTGCTGGTGAATCGGGGCTTTCCGCCTGCGCCGGAAGCCTCGGGATGCCCGGTGTCAGCCATGAGGCCGGCGGTGGATCGCCTATTCCTTGGGCTTCAGATTGAGGGACGCGGAGTTCATGCAGTACCGGAGGCCGGTCGGCGCCGGGCCATCCGGAAAGACATGGCCGAGATGGGCGTCGCAACGGCTGCAGAGCGCCTCGGTCCGGATCATGCCGTAGCTGACGTCCCGTTCCTCGGCGACCGCGTCTTCGGTCAACGGCTGGAAAAAGCTCGGCCAGCCCGTGCCCGAATCATATTTGGCATCGGAATCGAACAGAGGCTGATCGCAGCAGATGCAATGGTAAATGCCCGGCTCCTTGCTATGGGCATAGATGCCGGTGAAGGCCTGCTCGGTCCCCTTCAGGCGCGTCACCTGATACTGCTCCGGCGTCAATTGGCTGCGCCATTCCTCTTCGGTCTTGGTTATTTTGTCGGTCATCGGTTCTCGGGTGCCCCATTGCAGTCGCCCATTACGGTCGTATGACGATCATAGCCGCCGTCGGCGCCGGTTCCAATTGCAGGGATTGCGGGCCGCATCTGCACCTGTCGGGGCGCCGGGAGAGATGCTACCGTGGCGGAAGTGGATCAAAATGGGGTGGCTGACGGTCCGGTGCGTCCGGACCGGGCCGAAGCGCAGATGAGCCAAGGCTCTCCGGCAACGCGGGTGTTTTTTCAGACCGTCCGGGACCACATGCGGAAGACGCTTTCCGGGCTGTCTCCAGACGACCCGCTGCGGGACCTCGTCGGCGTCATGAGCACTCAAAAGCTCTCGGCCGTCGTGCTCGCGGATTCGAAGGGCGCCCCCCGGGGCATCGTGACGGAACAGGATGTGGTGCGGCGGATCGCTTTCCGGGCGGATGCCGCGCAGCGGGCGTCGGACATCATGTCCTATCCGCTTCGGACGGCGGCCGAAAGCGATCCCCTCTACGTGGCGCTGGCGCGAATGCGCCGCTTCGGGCACCGTCACCTGCCGGTGGTCGACCGCGACGGCAAGCTGTCCGGGGTGCTCGACCTGCATCGGGTGATGGCGACGGCGGCGAGCGATCTTGTCGCCCGCGTGGATTCCTTCGCCTACGAACGGACCCGTGAGGGATTGCGGGACACCAAGGCCGCCCAGACCGATCTGGCGGCCGAGTTGCTGGAGGAAGGCGTGAAGGCGCCGGAAATTCAGACGCTGTTAACCCACATGAACAACGGGCTCTACCAGGATTTGCTTGCGCTCAATGCGGCCGAGATGGAGAACGAGGGATTGGGCGCCGCCCCGCTGCCGTTCTGCATGGTCATCATGGGCTCCGGGGGACGGGGCGAGAACTATCTGTCGCCGGACCAGGATTACGGCTTCATCATCGCGGATGCCGCTCCTGACGACGTAGAGTCCGCCGATCCGTGGTTTGTCGAGTTGGCCACACGGTTGTCCCGGGACGTCGACGCGGCGGGCCTGCCGTTTTGCAGTGGGGACGTCATGGCGACCAATCCCCTTTGGCGTCAGACACTTTCGGGATGGAAGGCGCAGGTGGACAAATGGAACGCCGCGACGACCAATCAGGCGTTTCTCGATTTCGACATTTTTTTCGATTTTCAGCCGGTTTCGGGCGAGGTGTCGTTGGGTCTGGAGCTGCGCGATTACGTCACCCGTCTCATGGACCATAACGAGCCGTTCCTGCGCCGGCTGTTTGCCGCCGACCGCGATCACGGCACGGCGCTCCGGTCTTTCGGCCGCTGGGCGACGAACAGCGATGCGGGGCCCAACAGGGGCAAGATGGATCTCAAGCTTCATGGAACGTTTCCCCTGGTTCAGGGTATTCGCCTGCTGTCTCTCCGCGAGGGAGTGACGGCTACCTCGACGCTGGCCCGGATGGACAGTCTCAAAAGCATCGACATGCTCAACGCGGCGGATCACGAAGACCTGACGGCCGCCTGCGTCTATTTGTCCAATTTGATTTTCTCCCGCCAGGTGGCCGAGGCGCGGGCCGGCGGATCGCCCAGCTATCACGTTCACCCGAAATCACTCTCGCGCCGGGTCCGGCGTCAACTAAGGGATGCGCTCAAAACCGTCGAGGACCTCCTGACCCGGATCAAGTTCGAATTCGGCGGCGAGCTCTATTGATGGCGCGCCGCATATGCTGACGGGACACGGCGCGGGAGGACGAAGGGCATGAAGATATCCCGGCTCAGTACGCGCAGGCTCGCGGGCCTCTGGACGGCGGGTTTGGGCGTCGTCCTCGCCGCCGCCGCCTCCGCCGCCGCGTGGCTCGTTCTCGGCGCGGGCCAGGGTGCCGGCCAGGCGCTGCATCTGGTGGTCTGGATATTTGCGGTGACCGCCGTGATCTGTGCCTGCGCCTGGATCTGGCTGAACCGCGAACTCCACCGCCGGGAGCTCGATGCCGGCGCCCTGCCCGAGCGGCCCGAGTTTTTCGATTACAGCCTTCTGGATTTGCCGCGGCACATGCAGGAGCTGGACGGCCGGACCCTGCGGTCGCTGGATTTCACGGTCTTCGATACGGAAACCACCGGTCTCAGGCCGTCCCACGGGGACGAGCTGATTTCCATCGGCGCGGTCGGCGTCCACGGCGGCAAGGTGACCGAATCCCGCTCCTTTGACGAATTCATCAACCCGGGAATGGATATCCCCAAGGCGTCCATCCGTATCCACGGCATCACCGATGATATGGTTGCCGGCAAGCCGGGTGCGAATGCAGTGGTGCCGCGCTTTCGGGAGTTCGTCGGCGACACCGTGCTGGTGGCCCACAACGCCGCCTTCGATCTGACGTTTTTGAAACTGAAGGAAGCCGAGACCGGCGTCCGGTTCGACCATGTGGTGCTGGATACGCTGCTGATCTCCGTGTTTCTCGATCGCGACACGGACGATCATAGCCTGGAGACCATTGCCAAGCGGCACGGCGTAACCATCGAGAACCGGCATTCGGCCGTGGGCGATGCGGTGGCGACCGCCCGGATTTTCGCCGCCATGCTGGAACGGCTGGAGGCCCGCGGGGTGTCGACCCTCGACCAGCTGATCCGGGCCTGCGACGAGATGGTCGCCGTGCGGAGGCTGCAGGCGCGGATGTAGCCGTTTCGGACATCTCCGGCCATGAGATGGACGTTGGAATAATTCCGTCGTAATCTCTCGCCAATGGCGACGTGACGACGGTTTGTTGGGAGGGCAGGTCAATGGACGATCTCGTCACCGGATTGAAATCCACCACCGAGTATTCCTTTTCGGTGCGGCCGGTCGGCGTCTTTCTGGGCGCCGAGATCACCGGAGTTGATCTGTCGCGGCCTTTGACCGCCGGGCAGCAGGCCGAACTGTCGCAGGCGCACGCGGAATTCGGGGTGCTGGTGTTCCCCGACCAGAAAATCTCCTCCGACGATTTGCGCCGGTTCGGCGGATATTTCGGCGAGCTGACCGTCCATCCTTTCTCGAGCAGCACCGAGGACAACCCGGAGCTCATCGTCTACGACAACAAGGAAAACAATCCGCCGGCCCCGACCGATATCTGGCATACCGACGAGACTTTCCGCGAGGCACCGCCCATGGGCACCATGCTTTGCTGCAAGGAAATTCCCGCAGTGGGCGGCGACACCAATTTCTGCAGCATGACCGCGCTCTATGACGGCCTCTCGGACCGTTGGCAGGCGTTCCTGTCGGGGCTCGAGGCGGTGCACGATTTTCTGCCGTTCAAGGACCTGTTCGCCGATACCCCGGAGGGCCGGGCCAAGCTCAATGAGTACGAGGAAATCTATCGGCCCGCCGTTCATCCGGTGGTGCGCGTCCACCCGGTAACCGGCAGGAAGGCAATCTTCGTCAATTCCCAGTTTACCACCCACATCAAGGGGATGGAGGCGGACGAAAGCCGGGTGGTGCTGGAGATGCTGTACAGGAAGATTCTCCGCCATGAGTACCATTACCGGCATCGCTGGCAGCGTCACATGGTGGTGTTCTGGGATAACCGGTCGACGCAGCATTCGGCCCTGCACGACTACTATCCCAATCGGCGGCTGATGGAGCGCGTCACCGTCAAGGGGGACCGGCCTGTCGGCGATGCGCCGCCGCCCGATGAATCGGAGACCCGGCGTTACCTGATGCCGCCCATCTCGGCGTTCCGGGATTCCCGGCAGAAACGGCAGCACGAGCTTTAGGGTCCGGACTCGATTGGGGGATTCCCTTTTTCGCGCCCCTCCTCACCCGCAAATCGTCATCACCAGGCCGAACCCGTCATGCCCCGCCTCCATGCGGGGCATCCAGGATTTTCACCACAGAGACACGGAGGTCGAGAGGAGAGGTTTCGATAATCCGGATACCCCGCATAAACGGGGTATGACGAGTGCATATATGGCACAAACCAAGTCGTCATGCCCGGACTTGATCCGGGCATCCACGTGGATGGCCGGGTCCTTGCCCGGCCATGACGCATTGGGGCGGGAGCGGTGCTCCTCACTGCCTCACCGTCTCTGTGGTTCAGGAATTGGAAATCCGGATACCCCGGACTTGCGCCGGGTCGGTCAGTTCGTCCGAATTGACCTTACATGACGCAATTATTTTATGCCTCATCGCCGCAACACGCGTCGGGCGGCTCACATCTCGTAGGGCAGTCCGACATATTGTTCGGCGAGCGCCGCCATGGCGTTTTCCGAGCGCGCCACGTAATCCAGTTCATCCTCGCGGGTCCGCTGATCGAACGGATTGTCGTCCGGGAACAGGTGCAGCAGCCGGGTCAGGTACCAGGACATCCGCTCGGCCCCCCAGACGCGCCGCAGCGCGGTTTCCGAATAGATGTCGAGCAGATCGTCCTTGTTGTCCTTGTAGCGGCGGATCAGGCCCCGCGACAGGTACCAGACATCCGAAAAGGCGAGATTGAGCCCCTTGGCGCCGGTGGGCGGCACGATATGCGCGGCGTCGCCGGCGGTGAACAGGCGCCCGTAGCGCATGGGCTCGGAGACGAAGCTGCGCAGCGGCGCGATGGACTTCTCGATCGATGGGCCGGTCTCGATGGCGTCCGCCATGTCCGCCGGGAAGCGCGCCTTCAATTCCTCCCAGAACCGGTCGTCCGGCCATTCCTCGACGGAATTGTCGAGCGGGCACTGAATGTAGTAGCGGCTCATCCGCTCCGAGCGTTGGGAGGCGAGGGCGAACCCCCGCTCGTGGTTGGCATAAACGATATCCGGCAGCGGCCGGGTTTCCGACAGGATGCCAAGCCAGCCGAAGGGGTAGCTCTTGTCGTAGTTCACCAGCGTGGACGACGGAATGCAGCGCCGGCTGACCCCGTGAAAGCCGTCGCAGCCCGCGACGAAATCGCACTCGATGCGCTCCACGCTGCGGTCCTTCTCGAAGGTGACGAAGGGCTCGTCGGTGGTGAGGTCGTGGAGCGCCACGCTTTGGGCGTCGTCGATGATCCGGCCGCCGTCCCGGTCGCGGGCGGCGTAAAGGTCCTCGGTGATGGCGGTCTGGCCGTAGGCCATCATTTGCTTGCCGGTGTATTTGGCGGTGTCGATGAGGACCTTCTGCTCGCCCTTCCAGACGATATAGGCGCCGTCATGGGGGTGGCCTTCGGCGTCCATGCGCCCGCCGAGGCCGACATCGCGCAGGAGCTGCACCGAGCCGGCTTCAAGGACCCCCGCCCGGATGCGCTGGAGCACGTGTTCCCGCGGGTGTTTCTCGACGACGATGCTGTCGATGCCGTCCAGATGCAGCAGGTGCGAGAGCATCAGCCCCGCCGGGCCGCCGCCGATAATCGCCACTTGTGTGCGCATGATCTTCTCCCTGACCGGTATGGGCTTCCTGAAGGGCCGTGCGGTATCGCCCAGGCAAAAGCGTGCCACATCCCGGGTCGGGATCACACCGGTTTTCTCGTTTCTCGCCCGGCGCGTTTCGGCGCTCCGCGGCCGGATGAGCGAAGGGCCGGGCCGCTTAAAGAACCGCCGTGCCGTCGATCTGGAACAGGCTGTCCTCGCCTTCGCAGGCCCGGAGCCGGATGAACGTGCTGGCGGGCGGATTTTCGAGCAGCGCCGGCGCGTGGGCTTCGTAGAACTCCGTCTCAACCCGCCGCATGACGGGATAGTCCTCGAGCCGGGTCAGCATCATGGTCGTTTTGACCAGGCCGTCCAGGCTGCCGCCGGCATTTCCGAGGGAAGCCTTGAGGCCGGCGAACGCCGCCTCGATCTGCGCCTCGATGCCTTCGCCGGCGCCAATGGCGGCGGAGAACAGCAGCCGTCCGGCCCGGACGGCGCCCGGAAAAAAGGCGACCGGCCAGCCGGGGAGCGCGCCGCCGGCGACCCCGAACGCCTCGACCTCGACCAGGAATTCGGGCCGGGGCAGTTCCTCGACCACCATCAGGGTGCTGGCCGGCGGGTCGTCCGCCAGGGCGGGCGCGTGCTCGGCGAAATAGGCGCGCTCGATTTCCCGGTACTCGGAAATCCGCGCCGGATCCTTGATGAACACCACCGTCTTGGCGGTGGTTTCGAGGGAGCCCCCGGTTTCCTCCATGCCGATCCGCACCTTGTCGAGGCAGATGCGGGTTTGTTCGGCGAAGTCCATGGTCTCGACGCGAACCGTGCCGTGGTCCAGGGCCTGACAGCCGGAGACGGCGACCAGGCCGCCGACGACCTGGGTGCGGGCGAACTTGGCGTGCTCCTTCGGCACGTGGGGGAACGCCAACTCCCTGCCGCCCCAGAGCTCCGGGTAATAGGTGACGCCCCAATCGGGGGCGGACCTGTCCTTCGCCGCGATCACCTCGTATTCGAGCCGGTAGTCGGGGTTGGCGAGGCCGGGCACCACCATCAGGGTCGCCGAGGGCGGCGTCTCGATCAGGGACGGGGCGTGACGCTCGTAATATTCGGTTTCGATTTTTCTCACCTCGCCGTAGTCGTCCAGGCTGCGGATCATGAAGAACGTCTTGACGATGTTCTCCATGGAGCTGCCGGCTCCCTCCAGCGCCGCCCGCGTCTTGTCCAGCGCCGTGTTGACCTGGCCGGCGACGTCCGGCGGCGCCGGCGCGCCGGTCACGGTGTCCTTGCCGCCGCA
>JAJECC010000088.1 GCA_022822205.1 Rhodospirillales bacterium
CGCAGGCCTCCGCATTCTCGATCAGATGCTCCTTGCGGCGCGATCCCGGGATCGGCACCACGTGGACCGGGTTGTCCATGAGCCATTTGAGGGCGGCCTGACCGGGCGTTCCGCCGAGTTCGCCGGCCACGTCGCGGAGGGTCCGCAGCAATTCCAGGTTGTGGCCGATGTTTTCGTCCTGAAAGCGGGGCATGTTTCGCCGGTAACGGTCGGTTTCGGGAAAGTCCTCCTTGCTGGTGATCTCGCCCGACAGGAGGGCGAAGGCCAGCGGCCCGTAGGCGACGAAGGTGATGCCCAGTTCCGCGCAAAGCGGCAGGAATTCGTCTTCGACCCCGCGGGTGAAGAGAGAGTACTCCATCTGCAGCGCCGATACGGGATGGACGGCGTGGGCGCGGCGGATTTCCTCCACGGTCGGATTGGAAATCCCCAGGCTCCGAACCTTGCCCGCGTCGACCAGTTCCTTCATGGCGCCCCAGGTCTCTTCCACCGGGACGTTCGGGTCGACGCGATGCTGGTAGTAGAGGTCGATACGGTCGGTCCGAAGCCGGCCAAGGCTGAGATCGCAGGCCTCCCTCAGGTATTCGGGCGTTCCGCAGACGACCGTTTTTCCGCCGCCGCGCCGCATGCCGAACTTGCTGGCGATGAACGCCTGGTCCCGGCGTCCCTTGAGCGCGGCGGCCAGGAATTCCTCGCTTTCGCCGTCGCCATACGACTCGGCGGAATCGAAATGAGTGACGCCCCGCGAGAGCGCTTCGTCGACGGTCGCGAAGAGCCCGGGATCGGAGGAATCCGTCAACCGGTTGCAGCCGATCCCGAAGGCTGGAATTTCGATGCCCGAATTGCCAAGTTGCCGCGTTTCCATGAATCCCCCGTAATTCTTGCGCGCAGGTTGTGCGGTTGCCGATGAACCCTATAGGATCAGGACAGGGCAGGGAAAGCGCGCCGGGGGGGCAGGGCGATGAAATTCGGACTATTCGATCACGTGGACGTCAACAATCGTCCGCTGGCTCAGGAATTCGACGAGCGGCTCGAGTTCGTTTCCGCCGCCGATGAAGCCGGTTTCTACTGCTATCACGTCGCCGAGCACCACGCGACGCCGCTGAACATGGTGCCCGTGCCGGGCGTCTACCTGGGCGCGGTAGCCCGGGCGACCACGAACATCCGGCTCGGTCCGCTGTGCTACCTCCTGCCGCTCTATACGCCCCTGCGCCTGATCGAAGAGATTTGCATTCTCGATCACCTCAGCCACGGGCGGCTCGATATCGGCGTGGGGCGCGGCGTGTCGCCCTTCGAACTCAAATATCACGATGTGGATCCCGACGCGACGCGGCCCATCTTCCGGGAGTGCCTCGAAGCGGTGGTGTACGGGCTGTCCCATGACGTGCTCGATCATCAGGGCGACAACTACTCGTACGCCGATGTGCCCATGGAGCTAAGGCCCCTGCAGAAACTCCACCCGCCGATCTGGTATCCGACCAACCACGTCGAAGGCGGGAAATTCGGCGGCGAGAACGGCTACCACTTCGTGACGCTGGGCGGCGTCGATTTTGCCCGGGCCGGGGTCGAGTCGTTCAAGGAGGCGCTGGCGAAGCGCGGCCGGCCGGGCGACGGCGGTGACGGCGGTTTCAAGGAGGGCGCGGCGGTCGGCATCATGCGGCATCTGGTGATCGCCGAAACCGAGGACGAAGCGCTCAAACGGGCCGAGCCCGCCTACCGGGCCTGGGAGGCGAGCCTGACGAAGCTCTGGCGGGTCAACAGTGTGCCGGGTCCGAACATCGCCCAGTTCATTCCGCCGACGCTCGCCGAGGCGCAGCAGCGGGGGTCGGTGGTCGTCGGTACGGCCGAGACGGTCAAGGAGACCCTCGCGGCGCATGCCGAAGCGCTCGGCCTCAACTACATGGTCCTCGGTTTCTACTTCGGCGACATCGCCCACGGACATGCCTTGGAGTCCATGCAGCGGTTTGCATCCGACGTCATGCCGGCACTGGAGACGATGTAGGCGGCTTGTCCGCCGGTAGTGCTTGACGTTGCCGCGCCGCCGGACAATAAGAGCGCCGAATTCGACCTTCACCGTTTCCCCGCCAGCCGAACCCGGAGCCACAATGCCGCACCTGATTTCTCCCCATGGCGGAGACGGTCTACGCCCGTTGCTGATTGAAGAATCCGGGCGCGAGGCGCGCCGGGCCGCCGCCGCAAGCCTCGTCCAGGTTCCCATGTCCAGCCGCGAGACATCCGACCTCATTCTGATGGGCATGGGGGCCTATACGCCGCTGACCGGCTTCATGGGCGAGGCCGACTGGCGGGGTGTCGCCGGGGACATGAAAATGGCCGACGGAACGTTCTGGCCCATTCCGATCACCCTGTCGGTGACCGGGGACCTGGCGGAGACCATCGGCGACGGGGATGACGTCGCGCTGGTTGACGGCGAGACCGGCGCCGTCATGGGCACCATGGCGGTGTCGGACCGGTACGAACCGGATCACGCATTCGAGAATGCGAATGTTTTCAAGACCGGAGACCCGGCCCATCCCGGGGTCGAAAAGGTTCTCGGCCAGCCGCCGGTAAATCTCGGCGGGACGGTGACCGTCCTCGACGAGGGGCCGTTCCGGGCGCGGTATCCCAACCTCTGCGTTTATCCCCGCGAAAGCCGGGCGCTGTTCGAGGAATTGGGCTGGACCCGCGTCGCCGCCTTCAATACCCGGAACCCCATGCACCGGAGTCACGAGCACTTGGTGAAAATCGCCATCGAGGTGACCGACGGCGTTTTCATTCATCAGGTGCTGGGCAAGCTCAAGCCGGGAGACATTCCCGCGGAGATCCGGGTCAAGGCCATCGATGCGATGATCGGCAACTACTTCGCCGGGGGAACCGCCATCCAGGCCGGCGTCCCCCTGGAGATGCGCTATGCGGGACCCCGCGAAGCGCTGCTGCACGCCGTGGTCCGGCAGAACTACGGCTGCTCCCACTTGATCGTCGGGCGGGACCACGCGGGCGTCGGCAGCTATTACGGGCCGTTCGACGCCCAGAATATCTTCGACACCCTGTGGGACGGCGCGATCGAAATTCATCCCCTCAAAATCGACATCACGTTTTACTGCAAGGCCTGCGGCGGTATGGCGACGGCGCGTTCCTGCCCGCACGGCGACGAACACAGAATCCAGATCTCCGGGACCCGCCAGCGGGAGATGCTGGCCGGCGGCGAGGATATCCCGCCGGAGTTCAGCCGGCCGGAAGTGGTGGCTATACTGCGCGAGTTTTACGCCAGTCAAAATTGATCGGGGGGATCGGATCGGTGGCGAAACTGACCGGCGCGGCGGCGCTGACCAAATCAATCGTCGGCCACGGTGTCGATACCATATTCGGGCTGCCCGGCGCCCAGCTTGATCCGTTGTTCGACAGCTTCCACGCCGAGCAGGACCGGCTGCGCGTCGTGCATACCCGGCACGAGCAGGGCGCGGCCTATATGGCGTTGGGGTACGCCCACTCCACCGGCCGGGAAGGGGTGTGCGCCGTCGTTCCCGGGCCGGGCGTGCTGAACGCCGGCGCCGCCCTGCTCACGGGGTACAGTCTTGGCGCCAAGATGCTGTGCATCGGCGGGCAAATCCCGAGCGGCGCCATCGACAAGGGCGTCGGCCTGCTGCACGAGATGAAGGATCAGAAGGGCCTCATGTCCGCCATGACCAAATGGCAGGCGCGGGCGGAGACCCCCCAGGAAGCCCCGGCCCTGGTCGCGGAGGCGTTCCGGCAGATGAACACCGGCCGCAACCGGCCGGCATTCCTCGAAATGGCGCCGGATGTGATGCGCCGGGAAGCCGAGGTCGAGCTCCCGGACCGGCCGGACGATTACCCGCGGATGGAGCCGGACCCCGACCTGATCGAGCAGGCGGCCGCCTTGCTCGGCAATGCGGAGAACCCGGCGATATTCGTCGGCGGCGGCATCTTCGGCGCCGAGGCCGAACTGTTGGAGCTCGCCGAGGCGCTGCAGGCGCCGGTGTTCATGAGCCCTCAAGGATTGGGCGCGGTGGATGCCCGGCACTATCTGGCGCAAAACAACATTGCCGCGTCCCATGTCTGGCCGAAGGTGGATGTCGCCCTGGCCGTGGGCACGAAGATGCTGTTGCCGATTACCCAGTGGGGTTGGGATGACGACGTGAAGCTGATCCGGGTGGACCCCGACCCCGAACAATCGGTGGCCCGATGGAAACCGGATGTGCATCTGGTGGCGCACGGGCAGCCCGCCCTCGGTGCGATGGCGGATCGGCTTTCCCGGCACAACCGCTCCCGCGAGTCGCGCAAGGGCGAGTACGAAGATCTGCAGAAGGCGGCGCGGAAGGACCTGGCCGAAATCCTGCCCGGGCAGGTTGCCTATGGGGACGCGATTCGCAGCCGCTTGCCCGAGGACGGCATTATCTGCTTCGGCGTCACCCAAATGGGCTTTTACAGCTGGTGGGGCTTCCCCACCTACGGGCCGCGCACCAATATCCAGCCGGGCGTGCAGGGAACCCTGGGGTATGGCTTCCCGACGGCGCTCGGGGCCCAGGTCGCCCACCCGGACAAGAAGGTCATCAGCGTCACCGGCGACGGCGGCTTCATGTTCGCCGCCACCGAGCTCTCGACCGCGGTTCGCCACGGCATCAAAACCGTCACGCTGATTTTCAACAACGGCGCCTATGGCAACGTGAAGAAGAATCAATCCATGGATTTCGGCGGCCGGCTCATCGCCTGGGATCTCGCCAATCCGGACTTTGTCAAATTTGCCGAGTCCTTCGGCGCAATGGGGTTGAGGGCGGAGAGCCCCGAGGATCTGGGGGACAAGCTCGATGAAGCGTTTGCCGCCGACGCGCCCGTGCTGATCGACGTGCCCTTCGACGAGCTGCCCGACTGGAGGCCGCTGGAGCGGCGTTACCGGATGCGCGGCGGCGCGGACTGAACCGAACGACGGAGATACTCGTGAGACTCATTTCCTATGAACTGAACGGCGCCGAGGGCGTCGGGGTCATGGTTGACGACAGCGGTTTCGTGCCGGTGGCGAGCGCCGCCCCCGATTTGCCCGCCACGATGCTGGGATTGCTGGAACAAGACGGCGCCATCGACGCCTTGAAAGGCGCCGCAGATGGAAAGCCCGCCGAGATGACTCTCGCGGACGTGAAGCTGCTGCCCGTGGTCCCCAATCCCAAGGCCATCTGGTGCGTCGGGGTCAACTACAAGGAGCACCAGGATGAGACCGGGCGGGGCGCCCAGGAAGAGCCGATGATCTTCCTGCGCATCGCCGAGGCCCAGATCGCGCACGGCGACCCCATGGTTCGCCCCAGTTTCTCCGATACGCTGGACTGGGAAGGCGAGCTTGCGGTCATTATCGGCAGGCGGGGCCGCGCCATCCCCAGGGAAAAGGCGTTTGATCACATCGCCGGCTATTCCATCTACAACGACGGCTCGGTCCGCGAATGGCAGCGGCACACCAGCCAATTCGGACCGGGTAAGAACTTCCAGGACACGGGCGGGTTTGGTCCATGGATGGTGACCCCCGACGAGTTCGGCGATCCCTACGCCCATGAACTGACCACCCGGATCAACGGCGAGCAGGTTCAGCACACCGGCATCGCCGCGATGGATCACAAGATCGACAAGCTGATCAACTACCTGTCGACGGCCGTGACCTTGAACCCGGGCGACGTCATCGCCACCGGAACGCCGGGCGGGGTCGGTTCGCGCCGCAACCCGCCCTGGTACATGAAACCGGGCGACGTCTGCACCGTCGAGATCACCGGGATCGGCGTACTCGAAAACCCGGTGATCGACGGCTGACGCTTACGGCAGGCGTTGCGGCGTATGCCGGATTGACCGGCCCCAGTTGACAAGACCTGAGCCGCATCACCCCTCCGGGCGGCCTCCCAGGGTTGTCATGGCCCGCCAAGACACGCTCCCGGCCGGCCATGCCGTGAGGGGAAGCGACATGGAGAGACCGAAACAGTCGCAGTCCGCCCGGGTCAAGACGGATATCGTTCCCACCGGATCACAAAAGCCTGCGTGCCTGGTTGTGGCGGCGGGGTTCTATTCGCGAACCCCGCCGATGAAATCACCTGACGGCTTCGATTAGTTTTTTTGCTTCCGCCATTCGTTTGGCGAGCACGGCATCCAGGTCTTTGCCGGTGACAATCGTCGGGCCGCCAAACGCTCTCCCAATAAATTCGGACACCTTGGTTTTTGGATCCTGGATAATCTCGCCGATGGCCTTTGCCAACGTATCCCTTGCCTCCCGAGGCAACCCTTTGGGAGCCGCCACG
Organism: Rhodospirillales bacterium; assembly: GCA_022822205.1. Classification (GTDB taxonomy): domain Bacteria; phylum Pseudomonadota; class Alphaproteobacteria; order Rhodospirillales; family UBA2165; genus JAJDXO01. The sequence continues at coordinate 6,285 of JAJECC010000088.1, forward strand.
AGAAAGTATGCGCCAAGATCTGGTATTCCGAGTCCCAACTCATTCAAGGTGGGGGCGTCGGGGGAAACTTTTAGCCGCGTCGGAAGCCCGGATGCGAGGTTTATCATTGTACCGGCTCGAACCTGCTTGGCCTGAATGCCGGCGACATAACCGATATCTATATCGCCCGCGGTTAGAGCGTTCATGACGGCCCGGCCGCCTCGCAACTGCACAGAATTGAGTTTCACACCAAACTTTTTCTGGATGAGGAAGTTCACATCCTTGTGTTGTCCACCTAACACGCCAACCCGGATTGTTCGGGTTTTGGCCTCGGCAATGAAATCATTCCAGTTTTTCCAGCCTTTGCTTGTCAGCGCGACGATACCAAGCTGAGATTTGACCGTCGTCGTGACATAGGTGAAATCCTCTTGTGCGTAGGGGGGCTGTTTCGAGCTCAGAATGACGTCGTCGAATGTCGCGGTTACGGCAAAGCCAATAGCGCTTCCATCCGCGGGCTGGTCCTTCAATTTTTTGGCCATCAGCGACCCGACTCTGCCGGTGACGTTGGTTGGCACGATCTTCCAGCCTTTCCTTTTCTCGAGCTCCGCGGCAATGAGCCTCGCCTGGGTGTCGACGCCGCCCCCGGCCCTAAACGCGATCAAAAGGCTGATCGGTCCTTTCGGCGACCACTCGGCTAACGCACTCGTGGCTGTTGTGACGCTCCCGACTGCCGCGAGAACGCCGACCGCGCCGACAACGCCAATAAATGTTCTAAGCTTCTTAAACCTGCCAACTGTGCTTGGCTGCCCTGATTTCACGTCCCTGTCCGTGTTGATCATTTCATGTCCGTCCCATTTGCACTCGCTGCTCTCGCCGCGCTCCGTCACTTCCATGCCGTATGACATTTGAGATCGAAGCCGCCTCGGTACATATTTCGTTTAATATGTTCGGGATAATTCTTATCCCAACTCCCGACGTCGAATTTTTCCTTCGACGGCAGTATGATTTTACTATTTTTCGGCACGAATTCGCAGGTCTTATTTCCGCGCCGGCATCTTTCCGGTCTGCCGAGGCGTTTTTTGGGATCGGTTATCAACAGGCTTCATGGCTGGTCCAAAACCGGCTAGAGGGGGATGATTCCATTGGGAAGCGTATCCGTCGTTTTGGACGCCGATTGCGCATTGCTCTTGCGGCCGGGAGATTGATCGTCACCAAGGTGTCGCCGGTCAACAGCACCGGGGCCGCACCCCCTCACCCAGCTACGGCTAGGCTCGCAAGCTCGCCAAGCCTCCGCATCCCTCTCTCCAGGGGAGAGGGGATTTTGTGTTGCGCTGACCTCACCGCCGCAACACTCATATGGCGGCTCAATCGAGTCCGGACCTTACGGCAGGCGTCCGCCGGGGGCGACGCCCCAGGCCATATCGACGATTTTCTCGTCCGAGGCCTCGTCGCAGGCCTTCTTGAACGCGGCCATCACCTTGGCGCCGGAGGTTTCGTTCCAGAACCAATCGGCGATCTGCATGCTCGACGCGATGCAGCCTTCGGCCGCCACGGCCTCCGAGTAGTAGGCCTTGAAGTCCTCGCTGGCGAGCTTCAGCGCCATGGCCAGGGGGAACTCCGGATTGGGACTGCGGATACCCTCGTCCTCGACGAAGGCCAGGAGCAACTCGCTCGCCATCTCGATATTCATCGCGCTGACGCCGACGGTGGTTCTCCCGCGGCGCGCCTTGGCCTTCTCATAGGCCGGACGGAGGGCGTCGATCTCGGCGTTCATCGCGGCCCTGAGGCCGGCCAGATCGTCGGTGTCCTCGAACACCGGCGGCAGCTCGACGGCGCAGGTCCAGTCGCGGGCCGGCTTGCCGTCCGGCGGGTCGTCGTCGAAGTCCGCCAGCACGGGCCCGGACGGGCTCTCCATAAGCTTGAGCTGCTGCTTCAACACCTGTTTCTGGAACTCGGCGTCGGTCGGCGCGCCATAGGGGCGGCCCAGCTCGAACGGCACGGCGAGACCCCTCGGCACGCCGATCTTCTCGGTATGGAGCTTGATCAGGCTGATGATCGCCGTCACGAAGCCTTCCCGCTCGAGGTAGTTGGCCAGCACGCTCACGGCGCGCGTGCACATGGGTCAGACGCCCGACAGGGCGACCGCGTCGACGTTGTCCTCTTTGAGAATCGCCGCGACCTCCTTGGCGTTCCGCTCCATGCCGGTGGGATCGGTCGCGCCCATGAACGAGATATGATTCTTCGCGACCGAGCCGATGAAGCCTTCGTCGGCGAGTTCCCTCAATCGATCGATCGGGAAGGACACGTTGATGTCTTCCTGAAATCCCGACCGGTCATAGTTGGACGAAACGTGGCTCATGAACAGGTCGGCGCCGTCCGTATCGGAGGGAATGACGCGATAATCCGCATCGCCTCTGAAAAACGGGCGGTCGGTCTTGAGATGAAGCCCGGCGGACGAAACGATCGCCACCCGCATTTCGCCGAGCGGCTTCGCCTCGCTCCAGGCGCCGCTCTCGACCTCCGGCATTACGAGGTCGGTCATCCGCTGCGCCATCGCGGGCGCCAGCGCGTCCATCCTAACCATGTATCACCCCATCCAATGAGTTAACGAATTCGCTGCCGGGACTAGATCGGAATTCAAAATTCCTGTCAAACCCCGCTCTCCCCTTGGTGCGCTGGCCACCGTTTGGGAACCTTGACGGGCACAAGACGGCGAAATAGCCTCCGGGGACTCAGGGAAATCGGGCGTCTGTTGGACCATGACAGAGACCTCCAAACCGCTGCGGGCCGTGTTGCCGTCGGTAGATAAACTGCTGCGCCATGAGGATGGCCTGGCGCTGGCCGAGGCCTACGGCCGCGCCGCGGCCACGGATGCCGTCCGCGCCGTCATCGACGAGTTGCGGCGGCGACTCCTCGGCGCCGGCGGGGAGGCCGATACCGGGGAAGAGGCCGTGCTGGCTTCCGCCGCCGATCTGCTGGCGGCGAAATCGGCGCCGTCGCTCAAGAAAGTCTTCAACCTGACGGGCACGGTCCTGCACACCAACCTGGGCCGCGCGCCCCTGCCGCGGGAGGCGATCGAGGCCATGACCCTGGTTGCCGGCGGCGCCTCCAACCTGGAATACGATCTGGAAAGCGGCAGGCGGGGCGACCGGGACGTTCACGTGGATGACCTGTTGGCCGAGTTGACCGGCGCCGAGGCGGCGACGGTGGTGAACAACAACGCGGCGGCGGTCCTGCTGGTCCTCAACACGTTGGCCAAGGGCAAGGAGGTTCCCGTCTCCCGCGGCCAGCTGGTGGAGATCGGCGGCTCGTTCCGCATGCCCGACATCATCCGCCGGGCCGGCTGCAAGATGCATGAGGTCGGGACCACCAACCGGACGCATCTGAAGGATTTCGAAGACGCCATCGGCGGCAGGACGGCGTTGCTGCTGAAGGTCCATACGTCGAACTACGAGGTGCAGGGCTTCACCAAGGAGGTGAGCGACGCCGAACTCGCCGCGCTGGCGCGGAAACACGGCATTCCCTGCGTCGATGATCTCGGCAGCGGCACGTTGGTGGACCTCACCCGATTCGGCCTGCCCCACGAACCGACGGCGGCGGAAGCGCTGGCCCACGGCATGTCCGTGGTGACGTTCTCCGGCGACAAGCTGCTGGGCGGGCCGCAGGCCGGCATGATCGTCGGCAAAAAGGAGTTGATCGACAAAATCAAGAAGAACCCGATGAAGCGGGCCCTGCGGATCGACAAGGTGACCATGGCGGCGCTGAGCGCCGTGCTCCGCCTCTATCTCGATCCCGACCGCCTCGTGGAGCGCATGCCGGCGCTCAGGCTGCTGGCGCGCCAAGCCGATGAAATCGCCGCGACCGGCAGGCGGGTCGTCGATCCGGTGTCCCGGGCGCTCGACGGGATCGCCGCCGTCGAGCTGGTCGGCTGCCAGAGCCAGATCGGCAGCGGCTCCCTGCCGGTGGAGCGGCTGGACAGCGTCGCCCTCGGCATTACCCCGTCGACCGGCAGGCGGGGCGGCGGCGCCGCGCTCAATCGAATCGCCAAGGCGTTCCGCTCACTCCCCATTCCGGTCATCGGCCGGGTTCACGAAGGCGCCTTCCTTCTCGATCTCCGCTGCCTCGAGGACGTGGAGGCCTTCGTCGGCCAGCTCGATCAGTTGACGCCGGGGAGGGCGTCCCGGTGATCGTCGCCACCGCCGGCCACATCGACCACGGCAAGACCCTGCTGGTGCAGGCGTTGACCGGGGTCGACACCGACCGGCTGCCGGAAGAAAAAAAACGCGGCATGTCCATCGATCTGGGCTTCGCCTACAAGCCGATGGCCAGCGGCAAGGTCATGGGATTTGTCGATGTGCCGGGTCACGAGCGCTTCGTCCGCAACATGCTGGCCGGCGTTTCCGGCATCGATTACGCGCTGCTGGTCATCGCCGCCGACGACGGCCCCATGCCCCAGACCGAGGAGCACCTGGCGATCCTCGACCTCCTCGGAATCGATCAGGGCGTGGTCGCGCTGACCAAGACCGACCGGGTCGACGAGGCGAGGATCGGGGACGTCACCGAACAGATCGAGTTCCTGTTGATGGAGACCGGCCTCGAGGGGTCGGAAATCCTGCCGGTGTCCGCGGTGACCGGCGACGGGATCGACGAACTCAAGGAGCATCTGGCCATCGCGTCCGAGCTGATCGGCGAGCGGGAAGTTCACGGCAATTTCCGCCTCGCCATCGACCGGGCATTCACCCTCCAGGGCGCCGGCCTCATCGTCACCGGCTCGGTGTTCGCGGGCGCGGTGAAGGTGGGCGATCAGCTGACCCTCTCCCCCGGCGGCCGGAGCGTCCGGGTGCGCGGCATCCACGCCCAGAACGAGGAAGCCGACGCGGGCGCGGCCGGTCAGCGCTGCGCCCTCAACATCACCGGCCAGAACCTCGCGAAGGACGACGTCCACCGGGGCGACTGGCTGGTCGCCGACGCGATCCACGATCCCGTCCCCCGGTTCGATGCCCGGCTCCGGGTGCTGCCGGGCGAGGCCAAATCCCTCAAGCACTGGACGCCGGTCCATGTCCATCTGGGCGCCGCCGAAATTCCGGGCCGTGTCGCGGTCCTCGAAGACAGGAACATCCCCCCCGGCGGGAGCGGGTTGGTGCAGATCGTTCTCGACCGGCGGATCGGCGCGCTCTGCGGCGACGGATTCATTCTTCGCGATCAGTCGGCGACCCGGACCATCGCGGGCGGCCGGGTGCTCGATCCCCACGGCCCCGCCCGGGGCCGCGCCAAGCCGGAACGTCTGGCCGCCATCGCCGCCATGGAGGAGCGCACCGCCGCCGATGCGCTCCGGAAGCTTCTGGACCAGCAGGCGCTGGGGGTCGATCTCCCGGCGTTCATCGCCGGCTGGAACCTGAACGGCGGCGAACAGGCCGCGCTTTGGGACGCGGTCGAGATCGTCCGCGCCGGCGAGGATTTGGAGACCGGCTACGCGCCCGCGCACTGGACCGAAATCCGGGACGGCATCACGGCCGCGCTCCGGGCGTGGCACGAAAACGCGCCCGAGAAGCCCGGGCCCAGCGCCGACGGGCTCCGCCGCGAGACCGGTATCCGGATGCCGGCCAAACGGTTTACGCCCATCATCGAAACCCTGGTCGCCGACGGAACCATCGTCAACCGGGGCGCCAGCTATTTCCTGCCGGGCTTCGAGCCCCAACTGTCGTCCAAGGACGAAGCGCTGTGGAAGCGGATCAAGCCGATCCTCGAAGACGGGCATACCAGGCCGCCGGTGGTCCACGACATCGCCGAGCGGATCAAGTCGCCGGCCAAGGCGGTGGAGAGCTTCCTCGTCCGCTGCGCCCGGCTGGGCCTGGTCTATCGCGTCGCCAAGAACCGGTTTCTGCTACCCGATGCGGTCCTGGAACTCGGCGAGATCGCCGAGGCGTTGGGCCGCGAGAGCAACGAGCAGGGCTTCGGCGCCGCCGCCTTCCGGGACCGCTCGGGGGTCGGGCGAAACCTCGCCATCGAGATCCTCGAATATTTCGATCATGCCGGCCTCACCTGGCGGAGCGGCAACGAGCGCAAGGTCCTGAAACCGGCCGCCGAAGTCTTCGGTGAAATCTCGACCTAACCCCGGTCCATGATCGACGGCGCGGCGAGGGAGCCCGATCCCCGCCGGGGGAATTTGGCGAAGGCGTAGCCCTGCTGGTGACACGCCCTGGTGATCACCAGCGCCTTCCAGAACCCGCCGCCGATCAGGACGAACACGCCGGCGGCCCCCGGCACCCAGACCGGCGCGGCGGCCCACGCGGCGGCCGCGGCGAACAGCGCCACGGGGATCAGGTGCCCCGACACGTTGAGCATGGCTGTCGACGATTCCAGAATTTCCCGGCTCAGCGGGCCGATGCCGTTGGCCTTGGCGCCCTGCACGTACATGCGCCACAGGCCGTAATTGATCAGGCCGAGAAGAATGCCGGCGAGCGGCAGCAGGAAACCGCCCTGGACCGAAATTCCGTAGACCGCGACCACGATGGCCGAGAGGCCGACCCCTTCGTAGAGGCCGGTGGCCACCAGCATGGCCGGCATCATGGGAACCCGCCAGGTGGGGATGCCCTTGGCCATGTGCAAAATCTTGGCCTGGCAGTAGAGAAAGACCAGGGCGGCGGCGCCCGCCAGGAAATGAAGCGCCGGCAGCTGCCAGATAAAATCGGCGGCGATGGCCGCATACAGCACCCCGACGGCGTAGATTTCCCGGCTCATCCATGAGGTTTGCGGGCGCAGGATGGCGAACGGGGCGCGCAGCTTCCGGCCGATCTTGAGCCAGACGAAAAACAGGCCGGCGGCGATGATCCCGGCGGCGCCCAGGTTCATCCTGGTGAGCGTGGCGCCGTCGAGGCCGGCGAACAGATACAGCAGGCTGGCGACCACGACCGTGCCGGCGCCGAACCCGCCGAGGATGAAGTTCATCGCCGCCCGCATGTCCCAGAAGGTCTGGGGCCGGCCGACCAGCGGATTGGCCGGATCGCTCATCGCCTCGTCGCCGGTATCCGCTTCGGTGAGGTCCCGGCCCGGCACCGCCGGCGTCTCGTAGAGATATTTGATCTGCGGATCGGTGCCGAGTTCCGCATGCATCTGGAAATGGCTGTTTTCCTCCACCAGCCTGGAGACGTGGCTTTCGGGGTCGTTGAAGTCGCCGAATTGGATCGCGCTGGCGATGCACGACGCGGCGCAGGCCGGGGTCGCGTCCGGGTCCACCCCCGGCGACAGGCCGGCGGCGACACCGTCATCGACCCGGTCGATGCAGAAGGTGCACTTCTGGGCGACGCCGAACCGGTCGTCGTGAGCGACCGCCTCTTCCTGAAGCGTCTCCTCGCCGAAATAGAACTCCTTGTCGTGAACGATGGTCCGCGCCTGGTAGGGGCAGGCGACGGCGCAGGATGCGCAGCCGATGCACAGATCGTAGTCCATGGTGACCAGCCCGTCGGCCCGCTGCCTGGTGGCGCCGCTCGGGCAGACGGGCACGCAGGGCGGCTCGGCGCAGTGCTGGCAGCCGACCACCATGAACACCCGCTCCACATCGGGGAAGGCGCCGGTTTCCACGTCCAGGACCCGCCGCCATTGAACGCCGGGGACCGTATCGTTGGCATGCTTGCAGGCGATGGTGCAGGTCTGACAGCCGACGCAGCGATTGACGTCGACCACCATGCCCCATCTGCGCCGGGACATATCCGAATCGACCTCGTTCATGCCGCCCGGCCTTTTTTGAGGTCACCCCCACCCGTCAAGGGAGTGTCAGGTACGGGCGTTGCGGCTACGTTCCCTCTCCCCTGGAGGGAGAGGGACAGGGTGAGGGGGAAAAAGATCGGCCCCATCGATATGGAATGCGCAGCCACTTCGTTCATGCCGCCGCCCGCTTGGGCCCGTCGCCCTTGGTGATTTTCACCCGCGTGATGTCCGAGCCGCTGCCCGTGGAGTCGGTCAGCTTCAGGGACAGATCGGTCAGCGAGTTCAGGCTCGGCAGGTTGAGGTCCTTGGCGTAGGGCGTCTTCCAATGATCGAACTGGCCGATCATCAGGACCGTATCCGGCCGGATCCCTTCCCGGAGCACCGCGTAGCCGCGGGTCTCGCCGGAGACCGACTGGATGGTCACCGGATCGCCTTCCCCGATGCCCAGTTCCCGGGCGCGTTTCCGGTTGATGATGACGCCCCGGTGGCCGGCGATATTGTTGGCCACTTCGTTGATCATCGGAATGCCCACGTTTGCGCCCCAGGAATACTGCATGGAGCGCGCGGTCAGCGCCCAGAAGGGGAAGGCGTCCGGGTCGCCGCCCTGATCCCTGACGTAGTTGAGCCAGATATCCGGGAACCGTTCGTAGGTCGGCATGGGCTCGTACTCTTCGAGCTGTTCGTCCCACCATTCGACGCCGATTTCATGGAGCCGGTGGGCGAGCTGGGTGCCGTGGCGCAGGATGCGTTCCTGATAGGGCAGCTCGAAACGAATGCCGTTGGCCTTGAGGTGCGGGTACAGATACCAGTGAAGCCTGGAGAACGGCCTGAGCATGTAGCCGTGCTCCTTGAACCAGTCGATGCCGACCACGTTTTCGCCGTTCGACATGTCGTGGCTCGCCGCCTTGGCCGTGGCGTCCCAAATCTCTTCCAACCCGTGGGGCTTGGTCTCGTCGAGGCCGTAATCGTAGTCGCCGGTCACCAGCCGCATGCCGGCGGCGCCCTTGTTGATGGCCTTGTTGTAGGCCTCCAGGATGCCGCCGCGCTCGGCGAGCGCCGTCGCGATGTCGGTCATGTCCTTGGAATCGACCACCTTGTCGCCGGCGGGCTGACGGATGCACCAGCCCTCGTGCCCCCAGAGCTGCTCGATGAACTTGGTGTTGCCGAGCTGGATCAGCTGGAGGCTTTCCAGGTCGGTGTTTTCGGGCAGCAGGATGTCGGCGAAGTGGTTGGTCTCGTCGTGGGTATAGGCGAAGGCGACGATGAACGGAAACTCGGCCACCCGCTCCGCGACCTCGGGCGCGTTCCACGACGAGATCGCCGGATTGGTCCGGTAACAGAACCACATGGCGGGCTTGGTCGGCTTCGGCCAATTCTCCGGCGGGCGCTTCTGGAACAGCCACGGCAGGTGGGCGGGCCCCAGCGCCGGCGACCACGCCGAATTGGCGACCAGCGGGACCAGCGTCCGGAAGGCGTTGCGGATGTGGGGCTTGGCCTGCCATTCCTGCTTGGAGGTTTCGTTGAACGGGAACTCCATGAAACCGTCCCGGTTGATCACCGCCGACGTCTTGCGGTCGTCGGCGGGCCGGTTGAGCTTCACGTTGGTGCCGATCATGCCGCCCGGCACTTCGAGGGCGCCGACCAGGGTCAGCAGCAGCGTCCGCGCCCAGCAGGCATTGTAGCCGCCCCAGCCGTTGTTGACCGTCTTGCCCAGCAGGATGGCGACGGGCCGGTGGGGGAGGGTCCGGCCCTCGATTTCGATGGTCGCGCCGACGGTGGCCTGTTCGATGAACTCGTCGGCCACCTTGCGGATCTTGTCGGCGGGGACATCGCACTCTTCGGCCGCCCATTCCGGCGTATAGGGCTCGATATGGTCGAGCAGCTTCTGGTGGGCGGGCTCCGCCTCCACCGACGCGTGCTCCCAGCGCTGCCCGTCGGGGCCGTCCTCGACGCCCGCGCAAGGGTAGGCGCCCTCCAGGGCCGGGTCCCCGATCTCCGCATCGAAGGGCTTGGCCGCGTTGTCGGCGAGGTCCCAGATCAGGGGTTTGAGGCTGGCGGGATCGCGCATGAAGTAGCCGTTGGGACCGATCAGGTAGGGCGCGTTGGAATCGTCGGCGATCCGTTCCATGTCGCAGATTTCCCGCCACGGACGCTCGATCAGGATGCGGTTGATCATGGCATAGAGGAAGGCGACGTCGGTCTTGGGTTTGACCGGGATCCATTCGGCGGATACCGCGCCGGTCACCGACAGGTGCGGTTCGATCTGAACCCGCTTCATTCCCCGGGCCCGCCCGTCCGCGTGCCGCCAGATGCCGGCGACGCCGGCCGACGCGTCGCCGTTATGGCCGAAGGAGACGATGTAATTGCAGTGGGGCGTGTCGGGCGCGACGATAAACGCCCGGTGCCACAACTCGCCGTACAGGTGTTCGGAGTGATAGCACTTCACCCCCTGGCCCGCGCCGAAGCCGAGATCGACGCCGCCGAAGGCCGAGAGCAGGGCGGGGAAGGTGCCCATGTACTGGGTCGGCGTGCCGCCGCCGCCGAAGCTGGCGGCGATTTTGGGATACCCGGATTCGTCCAGCGGCCCGTCGGCCAGCGTGTCCTTGATCTTTTGGCCGACGATCTCGATCGCCTCGTCCCAGGAGATCGGCACGAAGCCGGGATCCTCGTCCTTGCTCTTCCTGGGATTGGTCCGCTTCATCGGCGATTGGATGCGGTGCGGGTTGTAGGTCTTCTGGATCAGCCCGTAGGCCTTGACGCACACCCGGCCGCCGCCGGGATGCTCGTCCTCGATGTCGTAGTTGGATTCGATGCGGGTCGCGACGCCGTCCTCGACCTCGACCTTCATCAGATCGGGCCCGGCGACGCACTGGTAGCAGAAAATCGGGACCTGTTTCCTGGTTTTGATTTCGTTCATGGAACCCGGGCGGGTCAGCCCGCTCCCTCGATTTTTTTCCGTTTGGCGATCAGGCGGTCCCTGGTCTTTTCATTGTCGACGACGAACCGGTTGTGCTTGCCGCGCCCGACCTGTTCGATAGCGTCGGTGACCACCGCTTCCATCGTCACCATCCGGCCGTCGACGCCGGTAACCTCGACGGAGACCTCGACCCAGGCGCCGGCGGGGGTCGGCGCCATGTGATCGACGGCGACATGGGTGCCGACCGTGTTCTGCTCGCCGGGCAGGTGCCGCTGGATGAATTCCTGGCAGGTCATCTCGATGTCCTCGACCATGGAGGGCGTCGAATAGACCGCGAGTTCCGCGTCCATATGAGAGATGATCCGGCTCTCATCGATATCGATCCGCCGCGTGTGCTTCATGCCGGCCTTGATGTCTTCAATCATGTCGCCTCCAGCCCCCGTCGAGCCGGGGGGTGTCTCTCCCGATACAATGATCGGGTACCGAACATCTTAGCCGGGGAGCGCCCCATGCCAAGCGCCTTCCCGTATGGCGTCCCGGGCCCCGGCCGGCCGCCGGAGCATTGCAGAATCCGCATATCGCCAACCCATTGAAAGCATTCGATTTCCCAACTCCCGTTGTTTCGGCGCAATGGACATTTATGGACAAAAATGGACATTCATGGACATTTTCATCCTTCGAAAACACCGAAGCCATGCACGGAATGCATGGCTCGGGCCGTCGCGGTCCACGCGGGGCCTTGGAGTCATATAGTCCGAATTGGCGGCGACGGTAGGGCCCGCGCCCGGCGCGCGGCCGGCCGCCGGAGCGAATCCTGCGAAATCCGTTGCGGGGTGCGGGAGCAGACGCTAGGTTTGGCGCCCCCGGCGGAGGGGTGGCCGAGCGGCTGAAGGCGCACGCTTGGAAAGCGTGTATACGTTAATAGCGTATCGTGGGTTCGAATCCCACTCCCTCCGCCACACACCCACGCCCACATTCGGTTTCCTGGCTCCACCTGAAAATTTCGATCCTTCTCCCGGCGGCCTGCGATCTACGGTTCCAGATCAAACTCGCCCGGGTCCCCGAGCGCAAAGGGGAACACGCTCTTGAGGTCACCGATTTTCTTCTGCCAGAGTTCGATGAAGACAGCCACCTTACGGCTTGAATGCCGATAGTTGGGATAAAGCGTGAAGACGGGAACATTTTCCGAATGCCATTCCGGCAAGACCGGTTTTACCAATCCGATATCCTGTTCGCTTTCGACAAAAAAATCAGGCAGGTAGGCGATGCCCAGATTGGCCACGGTGAAATATTTGACCATCCAAAAATTGGCCGACCGGAATCTGCCCTGGGGGGACAGCGTTGCTTTCTTTCTTCCTCTCTCCAGTTCCCAGGGCTGCACGCTCCGACTCTGAAAATCATATAAATACTGAATGCACTGGTGCTCATTGAGTTCTTCAACGGAACGCGGCGCGCCATAATTCTCCAGATATTTCGTGCCGGCATATAAACCGAATTTGAATTCCCAGATTTTTCGGCCGATCAACGAGGTATCGGGCGGGTTTCCCACATATATCAGGCAATCGATATCCGGATCGTCGAAATAGGCCTGATAGTCGGAGAGGATTTCAACGTCGAAAAGGACGTCCGGATGCGCATGTGCGAACTCTTCAAGAATTTGGCCGACGGTAGACGTGCCGAACTCGGAAGCTACCCCGACGCTCAACCGTCCACTTAATTTTTCTTCGGTTGTCTTGATGTCGTCCGTGGCATCCTCTATGGCGGCCAAAATGTTTCGGCAATGAGACAGGTACCGCGATCCCTCGTCGGTCAATTCCAGCCGCCGCGGCAGCCTCACGAATAGATCCGTGCCCAAGGCATCCTCCAGACGCCTGATCTGGTGGCTTACGGTCGCCTTGGGGAGGTGATTGTTCTTGGCCGCCGCCGAAATGCTGCCCGCCCGGACAACCTGCACGAAGCAGTTCAAGTCTCTCAGCTCAATTTGCATCGTATTACGTGTCCAAAATATTAGACGGTAGTTCTCAATTTTGATGCCTCTTCTGTATCTTCAATCCTGTCTATCCTGGAATCAATAAAGATCGTCCTGGGGAGGCAGCGCTTAGAATGACGACGACCACAAAGTTCGGAACGGGCAAAGCGGCATGACGGGATTGTCGGACGCGCTGGCCCAACCAGCCTACACTTTGGCTCCGGCGACGCTGCTCTCACCGGAAGGGCCGCGTCGGGACTCCGTGATCGCTATCGCGGACGGCCAAATCCAAACGATCCAGAACAAGTCCGACTACCGCGAGGAACACCCGGAGAATGAAGTAATCGAACTCCCGGACTGCGCGATCGTACCGGGTTTCATCGATTCTCATATTCATCTGGGACAAGGATTTGGGAAAGCCATCATTGGAGGCGAGCCGTCACAAATCTGGCAGAGAATATGGATTCCCCTGGAAGGGAATCTTGACCCCGACCTCGTTTACGTCAGCGCAAAATGGATGATGCTGGAAGCCTTGCGCGGCGGATACACCGGGCTCGTGGATTTCGCCATCGTCAACGAAGAAAAGACAAAGGCCATCCATCGGGCTGCCCGGGAATGCGGCATCCGCCTGGTTTCGACCACGGGGGCCGTCAATAAGGCGGCTTACGAAGATGTCACCGGCAAGAAGGCGGAATTCAAGCAGCTGGATGAGGCGTTAAAGCGGGCGGACCTCCATTTTTCCCTCTGCGCGGAAGAGGGCAACATTTATCCCTCTCTCTGCGTGTCGGGCGTTCAAGGGGCGTCGATGGAACTGATAGGTACGCTGGCCGGCTACTGTGCCGACCGTTCGGGTTTGTTCCAGATCCACGCGAACGAGCATATTCCCGAAGTTCACGCCTGTATCGTGGAGCATGGTTGCCGGCCCGTTGAATATATCGCCGACTCCGGCGGCCTTGGGCCCCATTCGATTCTCCACCACGCCACCCTGGTGACCGAAACCGAGATCGAGCTCATCCGGTCCACCGGGTCGGGGGTGAGCTACAATCCCGTCGCGTCCCTTTGGAAGGGGGACGCGGTCACGCCGGCGATGGCGTTCGCCGAGCGGGGTGTCCGATTTGGGTTGGGGACGGATAGCACCCGGTCGGACGGTTTTCGCATGCTCGATGCCGCGGAGGCGTGTCAGCGGCTTACCTTCGGCATGCGAATAAACGACTTCTCCGCCGGGGCGGCGTGGACCTGGGTCGATGCGGCATTTCGAGGCAGCGCCGATGTCGCCG
>JAJECC010000168.1 GCA_022822205.1 Rhodospirillales bacterium
CCAGTTGGCGGCGGCTTCGGGGATATCCCGTTTCAAATGGGGCCAGGCGAGGACGAGGAAGATGGGCACCGTGGCCGCCCAGCGCCAGAACGACAGGCCGATGGGCGGCACCACCTCATGGACGGCGCGGGCGACGATGGCATTGCCCGACCAGGTGATCGCGGTGATCACGATCATCAAATAGCCGTTGTTGAGCAGCAGTTTCATCGCCGACGGTTCTGTCAGACCGGAGGGGCCGGGACAAGCGGAGGATGACGGCCCCTAGCCGCCGAAGAAATCGTCGGGCACCCATTCGGCGCGGAAGACGCCCCAGCCGGCCTCCTCGTCCGTGTCGCGGTTGTTGATCTCGGCGTGGAACAGAATTTCCGGATCGTCCGCGCGGGTGACCTCATAGACTTCCGCCGAGCCGCGGCCCGCCGGCGGCAGGTGGACCCGCTCGCCGCCGCGGTTCAGGATAATGCCGCCGAACGTGACAAAGACATTGCCGGTCGCCGGCAGTTCGCAGGCGCCGCTGATATACATGGAGTACGGCGTCCCCTGTTCCGGGCCGCCGAAGGACCACACCTGCTCCACCGTGCCCGCCGCCTCGTCCACGCGGTAGGCGATGGCGCGCGAAACGCAGTCGTCGAGGTCGCGGGGCGGCGCCGGCGGGAAGGCGCCGCTCTCGCCGTTGTCGAACAGCAGGATCGAGCCGTCGGCCATGATGCTCGGATCGTGGGAATGCCAGTGCCACGACGTCTCGCCCACCGGCTTGAGCACCTTGTCCGCCCAGTCCCCGGTCCAGCCCTCCGGCGTGCCCAGAATCCATTTCAGCGCGCCGGTGGCCCGGTCGATCTTGATCACGCAATCCTGGTGGCGGACGGTGACAATGAAGCTGTCGTCGGCGGGGTCGTGGGCGAGACCGTTGGCATGGGTCAGGTCGGCGCCGTCGGGCACCACGCCGCAAATGGTCCAGAACGGGGCATCGAGTCCGTAGGCGGTCCGGCGCGAATCGAGAATGCCGAAAAAATCGTGGGCGTGGACCACGTCGCCTTCGGGGGTGAATTCGACCAGCACATCGGCCACAAGTTTGCGTTTTCCCCGGCCGGCCCCGGGGTCCGTCAAGCTGAGGGGGTAGTCCTCGAACTCGCCGGTGGTAATGGAGAGCGCCGCCAGATTTCCGCCCGGCAGTTCGCGAACCGCATGATGGAAATAGAGGGTGTCGACCGGGATTTCGTCGCCCGCCAGGCCGGGGGACGCACCCGGCGTGCTCCACTTTCGCAACGTCGCTCCGCCCGCGTCGATCTCCCGGATGCAGCCGTCCGTGGTTACCACCAGCAGCGTATTGCGGGGCGTGCGCTTCACATCCATGACCGACGAGGCCGACTGCCAGCACCAAACCGGCCGGCCCTCCCGGTCGATTGCGACCAGGGCTTCGAAGCCGGATCGCTGCTGGACAGCGCGGGTACCCCGGCCGAGGGAGAGAATCATATAGCCGGGCTCGCGCCGGGAGGCTTCGCAAATCTTAACCTCGAAAGGCGGAAATCCGGGCGGGAGTGTTTCCAGGGGCGGCGGCATATGGGCAGGTTATCGGGGTCACGGGCCGTCAGGCAAGCTCGCCGCGCGGGTTGAGGTTCTCGGGCCCGCCCGGAGTCCAGCGATGGACCTGCACATCGCCATAGAGCGCGGCCTTGAGGCAGGGCTCGCCTTCCAGGAATCCGCCGATGGCGGCCGTGTCCGCCATCTCCATCAGATAAATGCTTCCGGCCCAACCGCCCCGGTCGCCGATCAGCGCGCCGCGGCACAGGAAATTCGCATCGAACCCGGCGCAATAGGCGTCGTATTCATCGGCCACCCGCGCCCGGCCGGTCCCGCTGCCGCGGGCCGCGGGGCAATAGATGAAAAAACGGGGCAGATCGCCCGCGCTCTCGAATTCAAACTGAGTGCGGCCGAGTTCCAGCTCGAAACGCCGGAGGAGCACGTGCTCGAACAAACCGGCCTGGTGGAACGGCTCCTCATGGACGAAGCGCTCGGCCTCCCGCCGGTCATCGAGCGCCGCGATATGGATGGAACCGGTGACCCGCGACGGGTCGCTGGGATCGAGCACCGGTCCCCGCGCGATCAGCCTGTCCTTGTAGCGGTCGATGAAGTCCCAGTGTTCGCGGATGATCGCCGAACGCTTGCCGGCGACTCCCGAATGGTTCACCCCCCAGGCGAAGAACTCCACGACGTCCCTCCAGACATTTTCTCCAGCTTACCGTTTTAGGCGGGCGCCGCCGGCCCGGCAACCGGATCTGGGAAGAGCTTAAATCGCGGCGCCCCAAACCTCTTCGGCCACCTCGACGCAATGGCGGAGCTTGGCCCATTGCTGGTCCTCGCTCAGCAGGTTGCCGCCGGTGTGACTGGCAAACCCGCATTGGGGCGAGAGGCATATCTGTTCCGGGGGCATGTACCGGGCGGCTTCGTCGATGCGGCGCTTGAGGCCATCCCTGTCCTCCAAATCGCCGAACTTGGACGTGACGATGCCGAGGACGATCTTGGGTCCGCCCGATCCCTTGGGAACGAAGCGCAACGGCTCGAACCCGCCCGAGCGCTCGTCGTCATATTCGAGGAAGAACCCGTCCACCTCGACCTCGTTGAAGATCGCCTCGGCCACATGTTCGTACCCGCCTTCGGCGTGGCCCCGGCTGAAGGAGTTGCCCCGGCAGAGGTGAATGGTGACGGCCATGTCGTCCGGCCGGCCGGCGATGGCATCGTTGATCAGCCGGGCGTAGAGATGGGGCAATTCTTCCGGGTCTTCGCCCAGCTCGCGCACGTTTTCCCGCAGCCGCTCGTCGCAGAGGTAGGCGAGGTTGGTGTCGTCCAGCTGCACGTAGCGGCAGCCTTGCGCCGCGAGGTCGAGAATTTCCGCGCGCCAAATCCCGGAGGCATCGGCGAAGAATTCCTCCATGTCCGGATAGGCTTCCTCGGAAACGCCGCCGCGGCCGCCCCGAAAATGCAGCATGCTCACCGACGGCATGGTGACCTTGGGCGTGCGGGAGGTTTCGCCTTTGAGGAAGTTGAACGAACGGCGCTGAATGCCGCCCGCCGGCCAGCCCAGCTTGCCGTGCGTGGCCGGCGCCGGCAGCTTGAAGGTCTTAACCACGCCGCCGACCTCCGTCGTGTGGTGGTCGCCGGAGCGCTGGGCCGGCGGCGAGGCGCTCTTCACGCCCTCGATGGCATCCAGGAAATCGTTGGACCAGGATTCGCGGCGGTAATCGCCGTCGGTCACCGCCAGGATGCCGGTCTCCTCTTCCAGCTTTACCGCACGGCGGATCAGCCGGTCCTCGACCTCGCGAAGGGCGCCGGCATCCATCTCGCCGTTGTTGAATTGCTCGCGGGCCTCAAGAAGCTCCGGCGGGCGCAGCAGGCTGCCGACGTGATCGGCACGGAACGGACCCTTTACCATCTTCTCGCCTCCATGCGCTCAAGCGGCTGTTTCAATACCATGGCGCTCACCATCATGGCTCTCACCCGAGGTGCCTTAGAAAAAACTCGGCCAGCGGATTCCAGGATACCTCGGTCCCGCGGCGCGCCTGCTCGACGTACACGACCTCGATCTCGCCCCCGGCGGCGCGGTAGTTCGCGGCGAACCGCTCCGGCTCGTTCACCGTGGCGCCGGAGGACAGGTCCCGGTAGTCGTGGACGATATCGGGGCGCCCCTGAACCCAAATGGCGGGCGGCGTCTCCACGTCCTCGCCCCGCTCCAGGGCGAGCATCGGGTTGCCTTCCTCCATCACCTCTTCGGTCCCCCAATAGATGTGGTGAAACTCCGGCAGCGCCCCGGCCCAATCGGCGTTCTCGCCGCTCTCGAGGCTCCGGACGGCGTGCCGGTAGCGGGACAGGGGGTTGATCACCGGCCAGGACAATCCGGCGCAGCGGACGGCCGCATCGATCTCCGGACCGGCGCCCTCGACGGCGAGGTCCGTATAGCGGGGATCGGCGGGCCGCATGGCGGCCAACATGGCGAGATGTCCGCCGCTCGACTGACCGGAAATCCCGACCCGTCCGGCATCGATATCGAACTCCTCCGCCTTCAACTTCAGCCAGCGGATCGCGTAGTTGATATCGGCCAGGGACGAGGGATACTTGTCCGGCCCATGGCGGAAATCGATGGCCGCCACGGCGAGACCGGCGCCGGCCAGCACCTCGTCCCGGTCCCGGCAGCTGTTCAAATCGCCGTTGTTCCAGGCCCCGCCGTGAACATCGACGACGAGGGGAAAGGGGCCCTTCCCGTCCGGCGTGAACAATCTGAGACCGATACCGCGGTCGCCGAACCGCAGATACTCCAGGTCCCGGGTGGTATGGCCTTGCACCTGGTCCAGCATGTCACTACCCCCCTTGCCGGGCTCGATTGCCGTGTTCGAAAGAGCCCGCCGCCCGGCAGATTAGTCGCACCGGTGCCCGGGGGCAATGTCGTGGGCTCCATCCCAACCCGTCCGTTCGATATCCTTTTGGCTGCGACCTCCCGGTTCCTATACTAAATGCCGCGAATCACCGGGGGACACACGAAATGACGAACGGGAAAATCCGGCCGCGGGCCGATCACGTGGGCAGCCTGCTTCGGCCGGAACGGGTCAAGCGGGCACGGGAGCAACTGTTTGAACAGGGAGCGCTGGCCCGGTTCGGCCAGGGCGAAACACCCGCCGACCTCAAGGAAGCCGAGGACGCGGAAATCGTCGAGGCGGTCAGGCTCCAGGAAGAACTCGGCCTGCCCGTGGTCACCGACGGGGAGTTCCGGCGCGCCTATTGGCATTACGATTTCATGGCCGGACTCAATGGGCTCGATCTGGTGGAACGTTCGTCCGGCGGGTCCGTCGGCACCTTCGCCCTGGCGGTTGTCCCGGTGATCTCGGGCCCGCTGTCGTTCCCCGCCGATCATCCGATGATCGAGCACTTCACCTACCTCGCCTCGGTGGCGGCCAAGACGCCGAAAATCTCCATCCCCGGCCCCAGCGCCTGTCACTTCCGTTTGCTCAAATCGGATATCCGGCCGCCCGAATATGCGGACCCGGACGTCCTGTTCGCCGACATCGCCAAGACCTACGCCCAGGCGGTGGACGCCTTCTACCGGGCCGGGTGCCGCTATCTGCAGATGGACGACATCTTCTTCGCCTATCTGTGCGATCCGAAGATCCGGGCGGAAAAAGAGGCCGGCGGCGACGACCCGGATGAGCTGATCGAGAAGTACGCCCGGATGATGCACGAGGCGATCAAGGACCGGCCGGACGACATGACCATCGGCATGCATCTCTGCCGCGGCAATTTCCAGTCCACCTGGATCGCCGAGGGCGCCTACGATCCGGCGGCGGACGCCATCTTCAACAAGACGGACGCCGATGTCTTCTTCATGGAGTACGACTCAGACCGCGCCGGCGGGCTGGAGCCGCTCCGCCTGCTGCCCAAGGGCGACAAGCGGGTGCTGCCCGGCTTCATCACCACCAAGACCCCGGCGTTGGAACCCCTGGACGACCTCAAACGGAAATTCGACGAGGCAGCCAGGCACGCCGATATGGATCAGCTGGGCATCGCGCCCCAGTGCGGCTTCTCATCCACCGAGGAAGGCAATAAGATCACCGTGGATGACCAGCGCCGGAAGCTGGAACTGGTGGTCGCCACCGCCAACGAGATCTGGGGCGGGGTCTAGATCACCGTGCGGAGAATGATCCCTTGAAGGTCGGGTTTATCGGTATCGGCAATATGGGCCGGCCCATGGCCGCCCACGTGGCCAGAGCGGGTCACACGGTCACCGTGTTCGACCTGGATGCGGCACGGGCGGCTTCGTTCGTCCGGGAGCACGGCGGCGGCATCGCCGCCAATATCGGCGAGGTCGGCGGGGAATGCGAGATTATCGTCACCATGCTGCCCACCGGGGCGGACGTTCGCGCGGTCCTGATGGAAACGGACGGCGGACTGGCCGGCCGTCTCGGGCCGGGCGCCCTGGTGGTGGACATGAGCTCATCCGAGCCCATCGGCACCCGGGAGCTGGGCGCCGAACTGGCGGCCCATGACATCGTTCTGATCGACGCCCCGGTGTCGGGCGG
Source organism: Rhodospirillales bacterium (assembly GCA_022822205.1). Taxonomy (GTDB): domain Bacteria; phylum Pseudomonadota; class Alphaproteobacteria; order Rhodospirillales; family UBA2165; genus JAJDXO01. The sequence continues at coordinate 6,063 of JAJECC010000168.1, forward strand.
CGTACCCGGCGCCGAGGCCGGCACGCTTACCATCATGATCGGCGGCGAGAACGAGGACGCCATCGGAAGAGCGACGCCGGTCCTCGAGGCCATGGGCGGGAATTTGTTCCGCACCGGCCCGCTGGGCAGCGGCCACGCCATGAAGGCGCTCAACAACTATGTCGCCGCCGCCGGCTTCACGGCCGCCGCGGAAGCCATGTTGGTGGGCGGGAAGTTCGGCCTCGACCCGGCCACCATGATCGACATCATCAACGTCTCCACCGGCCGGAACTTCAACACCGAACACCCGATCAAGGATCACGTGCTGCCCGGAACCTTCGCGACCGGGTTCGGCCTGCCCCTGATGACCAAGGATGTGGGTATCGCCGGGGACCTCGCCGAACAGATCGGGGTCGACGCGCCCGTCGCGACTCTAATCCGGAAGCTATGGCGGGACGCCCTTGCGGCGGAGGGTGCGGATCAGGATTTCACCACCGCCTACCGCCACTGGAAGAAAACCCGCTGAACACCCCTGTCAAAAGGCCTGTCAAAAGGATTGCGGCCGGGGACTATCGTTCCGGCGCGAATGTGATTGAAAATCGATACGATCTAACCGACAATCCGCCCTGCAATCGATTGCCGTGCCGGTTTTCCGCAGTGTCCAGCCGGTGGCACGGTCGACGACCAATGTGCTGGACGAACAGGGAGAGACTAAATGCCCAAATCCTTCAAGGGATTGGCCCTTGGTGTTGCCGCCGCCGCGTTCGCGACGCTTGCGCTCACGGGTCAATCCAATGCCAAAGAATTCAAGCTCACGGCCAGCTCTTCGCACCCCCCCGTGGTGCCGTGGGTCAAGACACTCCAGGACTTCGTGGTCCCGGAATCGGCCAAGCGGGCCAAGGCGCTCGGCCACACCATCAAGTGGACCGAGGCCTATGCCGGTGCGCTCTATAACTTCAAGAACACCCTTGAAGGCATCGGCGACGGCCTCGGCGATGTCGGCTGGGTGGGCACGCTGTGGGAGCCCAACAAGCTGCCGCTGCAGAACGTCACCTTCTCGATCCCCTTCGTGACCGACAACGTGGAACTCGCGGCCAGCATCCAAAACGACATGCACGCCAATATCCCGGCGATGCGGGAGGCGTTCATCAAGAACAACCAGGTCTATCTCGGCCCGCAGGCCATCGATTCCTACGTCCTGATTTCGAAAACCCCGATCAAGTCGGTTGCCGATCTGAAGGGCAAGAAGTTCTACGCACCCGGCGCCTCCGCGGCGTGGCTCAAGGGCACCGGCGCCATCGGCGTCAATGGCGGCCTGCCGGTCTACTACAACGGCATCAAGACGGGCGTCACCGACGGCGCCATCGTGCCCGGCACCGGTATTTTTCCCTTCAAACTGCATGAGCCGGCCCCCTATATCATCAAGGTCGGTCTCGGCGGCGGAATGACCGGCGCCCTGACCATGAACAAGAACACCTATGACGGCCTGCCGAAGGAAATGAAGGAGATGTTCCACGACATCGGCAAGGGCTACGGCGAACTGGTCTCCAAACGGACCGCCGCATTCCATAACGCCAGCTTCAACAAGCTGCTGCCCGAGGCCGGCGCCAAGGTCTCCGAGCTGCCCATGGCGGAGCAAAAGAAATGGGCCGGCATGATTCCCGACCTCGCCGGTGACTGGGTGAAGGCGCAGAAGGCCAAGGGCCTTCCCGCGGAAACCGTCCTCAAGGCCTACATGGACGGCGTTCGCAAGGCAGGCGTCAAACCGCTGCGCGACTGGGACAAGTAGGCTTGGCGGACTCGCCGAGTCCCGACACGACCGAGAGCGGCGGGGCGCCGGGGTTTCTCCGGCCCCTCGCCAATCTCGTCACCTTTATCATCTCATGGATGAACACCGCCGGCACCATCTGGGTGTTCGGCATCATGTTCCTCATCTGCGCCGACGTCATCGCGCGCGGCTGGTTCAACGCTCCGATCCGGGGTGTCGCGGAACTGGTCGCCTACACCCTCATCGGCTCCGTATTCCTGCAACTCGCCCACTCTCTGCACGTGGGACGGTTCGCACGCGCCGAAATGTACATCGACCCGCTGGCCGAGAAGCGTCCGGTGGTCGGCGCTCTCTTTCACACCATCTTTTCGGCGGCAGGCGTGTTCGTCTTCGGCCTGATCGCCTTCGGCACGGTCGATAAGCTGGAAGAAGCCTGGCCGAGCCTGAAATTCGGCGTCGAGAACGAATTCACCATCCTGGTCTGGCCGCTCAGGCTGATCATTCTCATCGGCGCCATCATGGTCGCCGTCAAGTATTTGGTGCTGACACTCGAACACCTGTCGGATGCCGCCGCCGCCTACCGCAAGCGCCGCGCCGAGAGCCCGAACGAAAAAACCGGTTGGCTTCACCTGCTGATCGTCGTCGCGGTCATCGCCGCCATTGCGGGGATGTTCGAAGCCGATTTCGACAAGGTCACCGTCGGCGCCGTTTCCATCGTCGGCATGCTGATCCTGATCTTCACCGGCATCCATATCGGCGTTGCCTTGATCATCCTGGGCTTCTTCGGCATCTGGATCATGCTCGGCGGCCCCAACGTCGCCATCAACACGGTCAAGCTGGCCTCCAACGAATTCCTGAGGAACTTCTTCCTCGGCGTGGTGCCGCTGTTCGTGCTCATGGGCCTGGTGATCAGTGAATCCGATATCGGCAAGGACACCTTCGACGTCGCCCGGTGGCTGCTGAGAAAGATCAAGGGCGGCCTCGGTGTCGCGACGGTGTTCGCCAACGCCATATTCGCGGCCATTACCGGCTCCTCCATCGCCTCGGCGGCGGTGTTCACCAAGGTCGCCACGCCCCACATGGTGGAGCACGGCTACACCCGGAAATTCGCCGTCGGCACGGTGGCGGGGTCGTCCGTGCTGGGGATGCTGATCCCGCCGAGCCTGCTGCTGATCGTATATTCCTTCGTCGCCGAGCAGTCGGTCGGGCTGCTGTTCCTGGCCGCCATCATCCCCGGCATCATCCTGGCGCTGGTGATGGCGGTTTCGATCGTCGGCATGGCCCACTTCTTCCCCGATTTCGTCGGCCGGCCGAGGGACGACGACGATGAAGAGGGCGAGAGCGTCGCCACCGCATTCTGGAAAATCCTGCCCATCCTGCTGCTGGTCGTCGTCGTCATGGGCGGCATCTACGGCGGACTGTTCACGCCGGTGGAGGCGGGCGCCGTCGGCGCCGCCGGCGCGCTGGTGATTTCGCTGCTCAAGCGCCGGCTCACCTGGCGGAAGCTGTGGAACGTGCTGGTCGAGACCGGCCACACCACGGTCAGCGTTCTGTTTCTTATCCTGGCGGCCAACATCTATGGCCGGATGCTGGCGCTCAGCGGTTTCCCCCAGTCCCTCGGCGAGATCATCGGCGCGACCAACCTGGGTTTCGCCGGTTTCCTCGTCCTTTACGTGATCCTGGTGATCATTTTCGGGATGTTCCTGGATTCCATCTCGATGATGCTGATCCTGCTGCCCATCGTGCTGCCCATCGTCAGCGCCTTCGGGGGCGACCTGATCTGGTTCGGGATCGTCACCGTGATCGCGGTCGAGATGGGATTGCTGACGCCGCCCTTCGGCATCGCCGTCTATGTGGTGCGAAGTACCATCGAAGACGCGACGGTGACGCTCAATCAGATCTTCGCCGGCGCCTTCCCCTACGTGATCATTATGCTGTTCGTCACCGTCATCCTGATCATGTTCCCGGTCCTGTCGACGGTCTGGCTCTGACGGCTACTCGGCGGCGCTCATTCCCGGGCGGTCGAATTCCTCGTCCAGATGGCCGCGGCCTTCCTGATCACCCTTCTCGAACAGCCAGGAGTACCCATCCTTGGGATTGGAGAGGATTTCCCACCAATTGTCGTCCATGTCCTTGAAAAAGAACGAGTAGGTGCCGTGCTGCAGCCGGGGCTTGCGGAGTTGTGAAATGCCCCACTCCTCCTGATGCCGGACCGTCAACTCGTAGGCCGCATCCACCTCTTCCTGGGTCTCCACGTCGAGGCCGTTGTGATTGAGGAACGGCATGTCCGGCTTCTTGGGGTTTTGGACCACGGCGATGGTGTTGGGTCCGCCCAGCCTGATGAGCAGCGAAATGTTGCTGGTCCGGATCACGTCGAGCCCCAGGAACTTCTCGTAGAACTCGCGGATTTTATCCAGGTCGCGGGATTCGAGTGTCCCGTGGGACAGGAAATTCAGCTTCAAAACCGAGTCCGGCATGACGTTCTCCCTTCGTACTTGCCCTTCCCGAGGGCGCGTGATTTGTTGGCGAGAAGGGTAGCCCAACGCTGCCGCCAACATCAATCCACGATGTTAACCGACGAATTTCACGGAGCCTCGAATTATGACCAGGACGTTGATCAAGGGTGCGGCCGTCATTTCCATGGACCGCGGAATCAAGAACCTCGCCAAGGGCGATATCCTGATCAACGGCGACAAAATCGAGAAGATCGGCGGGACCGTCCGGTCGCCGGGCGCCAAGGTCATCGATGCCGCCGGCATGATCGCCATGCCGGGCTTCGTCAACGCGCACCTGCATACCTGGCAGACGGGCATCCGGGGGGTCGCCGGCAACTGGTCGATCCCCGAATACCTCCATCACATGCACGCCACCATCGCGCCCCGCTACACCGCCAACGACACCTATCTCGGCAATTTGGTGGGGGCCCTCAATCAGATCGGCAACGGCGCGACGACCATCTTCGATTGGTGCCACAACAACGCCACCCCCGGGCACACCGACGCCGCCATCGAGGGCTTGAGGGAATCGGGCATCCGGGCGGTGTTCGGTCATGGCTCGCCGAAGCCGGACGCCGGGAAGAACCGGACGCCCTATACCCATATCCCGCACCCCCGGTCCGAGATCGAGCGCTTGCGGAAGGGCCCCTTTGCCTCGGACGACCGGCTGGTCACCCTGGGGATGGCGGTGCTCGGCCCCGACTTTTCCACCTGGGAAGTGACCAGGCACGACTTCGAGCTCGCCAAGGAGTTCGACCTGCTGGTCAGCGCCCATGTCTGGGGCGCGCCGAACCGGATGAACAAGGACGGGTACAAAAAGCTCGCCAAGGCGGGACTTCTGGACAGGCGGCACAACCTCGTTCACGGGGTCTACCTGTCCGACGCCGAGCTCAAACTGATCCTGGATATGGGCGCGTCGGTCACCGTGACGCCCGAGGTCGAACTGCAGATGGGCCACGGCGCGCCGCTGACGGGCCGGGTGCGCGACCTGGGCGGGCTGCTCTCGGTGGGCGTCGATGTGGAGAGCAACATCTCCGGCGACATGTTCACCGTCATGCGGATGACGCTGCAGAGCCAGCGCAACATCGACAACCGGGCGACGGCCAGGCGCACCAAGGCGCCGGCGCAGGCGCTCTCCATCAAGCCGATCGAGGCGCTCCGCTGGGCGACCATCGACGCGGCGAGGTCGCTCGGCATCGACAAGCGGGTCGGCTCGCTCAAACCCGGCAAGCAGGCCGACATCATCTTGATCAACGGCAACGATCTGAACATGTTCCCGGTGCATGACCCGGTCGAGAGCGTCGTCTTCCACGCCAACGGCTCCAACGTCGACACGGTCCTCATCGCCGGTAGGGTGATGAAGGCGAACGGCAAGCTCAAATACCCCAGGCTCAAGGAGAAGAAGGCCCTCCTCGCCCGCTCGGGCCGAAAGATCTTGAAGGGGCTTAAACTGGCGGCGTAGGGCCGAATCACCCCCCTCTCCCCCTGACGGGGGCGAGGGAGCGGACTTAGCCCCAGACCTCCTCCGCGGTTTCGATGATCAGCCGGAACTTGGCGATTTCGTCGTTGACCGTCACCAGATTGCCGATGGCGTTGGAGGAAAACCCGCACTGAGGGCTGAGGCAAAGCTGATCGGCGTCGACGTATTCGGACGCCTCCTCGATCCGCGCCTTCAACTCGTCCTTGCTCTCCAACTCCGAGCGCTTGGTGGTCACCAGGCCAAGCACCACCTGCTTGCCCTCGGGCACGAAGCGCAGCGGCTCGAAGCCGCCCGAGCGCTCATCGTCATACTCAAGGAAAAATCCGTCCACGTCGGTGAGATTGAACATCTTCTCGGCCACCGGTTCGTAGCCGCCGGAGGCGAACCACTGGCTCTTGGCGTTCCCCCGGCAGAGGTGGACGCAGACGGCCATGTCGGGATGACGGCCGCGGATGGACTCATTGATCAGCGCCGCATAGGTCGCCGGCAATTCGTCCGGATCCTCGCCCCGGTCGATGGCGCCCTGGCGCATTTTCTCATCGCAGAGATAAGCCAGATTGGTGTCGTCGAACTGGACGTAGCGGCAGCCGGCTTCGGCCAGGAGCGCCAGTTCCTCGCGATACAGCTTGGCAAGGTCGGCGAAGAACCCGTCGAGATCGGGATAGGCGTCCTTGTCGATGGCGTCGCGGCCGCCCCGGAAATGGGTCATGGTCGGCGACGGCAGGGTGACCTTCACCGGATGATCGGTGAGCGAGGAGGTGAACTTGTAATTTTCCACCTCGATGCCGCCCTCGGGCAGCGCCATCCTGCCGACCACCCTGGGCACGAAGGGGGTCGCTTTGGCTTCATTCTTGGCTTCGTGCTCCTTGTTCTCGTCGGAGACCGACACCGCCCGCTCGAAATCCCACGGTGCGTCGATGTTGACGACCTTCTGGATGAAATCGACGTGGAAGCTCGCGCGCCGGAACTCGCCGTCGGTGACGGCCGTCAAACCCACATCCTCCTGCATCTTGACCGCTTCCCTGATGCAGGCGTCTTCATGTTCGCGCAGCAAATCAAGGCCGATTTCCCCGTCGTGATACTTGTTGCGCGAGATCAACAGCGCATCGGGGCGCAGCAGCGATCCCACATGATCGGCACGGTACGGGGGTTTGTTTCTGGCGGCCATGTCGGTCCTCCCTGTCAGGCGCGTTGGTCATCATGGATGGTATCACGCAGACTCTGTAGTAAAAGCCCCAACCACTTCAGAAGCTGAACTGTTGGAATAACCCGGTATTGTTACCGGGCTAAGCCCGATAGAGCTCCGGGAAGACCACATCGTCAAGCGGCCGTTGACCGGGAAGAATCGAGACGTCTTCAGCCTGAACCGTCGGATCTGCGCCTGGACGGGGATCCCAGATGGCATCATCGCCCAGCCAGCGGGTAGATAGTGCGGCCCGCCGGGTATTGCTGGCACCGTTGCCCCGCGCCCCATGCAGCGTCCACGCAGAGAAGATGAGGGCATCGCCCGGTTGCATATCGTAACCAATAATATCGTAGGCGCCGCGATTCGCTTCGATATCGGGACAGATTTCACCCTCGGTCTGCGTAATCCAGGAAGCGTTGGCATCGTCGTCGCCCGCGAACACCTCGGCCATGTAATACTTGTCGTCCAGGTGCGAGCCACGGACAAACTCCAAAGAACTTGTGGCGATGTCGCAGGGCGTCAGAGCCAACCAAATCGAGCAAATCTGCTTTCCGAGAAATGGCCAATAGGGAATGTCCTGATGCCAGGGCGTCGGGTTGGCGGTGCCGGGCTCCTTGACCAACAGATGATCGAAGTAAAATCGTGCGGAACGGCTTTCCATCGCCTGGGCGGCAAGTCGCGCACATCCCGATTCACGGATATAAGAACCGATGACCGCATCATGCCGCCACATGTAGCGGTCAGAGAACTGGCGGTTCGCCGACGCACCCGGGTTCGCGTCATTGGCCCATTTGCTTGGCGTGGCCAACTGTCTGTCGACGACCTTGTTCAACCGGCCAATCCAGGACTCGTCGACGGCGTGACGGACGACGGCCGCGCCGTCTGTCCGATAGGTTTCGAGCTCTTGCTTGGTCAAATTCCGGGACATGGTCGGCCTCCTCAGATTTCAGCGAGAACACGATTACCGATTCCAGTTGAATCGGACAATCAGATGGTATTAATAATACCTATGAATAAATCCGATTATTCGAACTTGGACTTCAAGGCCCTTGGGGTGATGAAACTGGTGTACGATGAGGGCTCGTTGTCGGCCGCTGCGGCCAAGTTGGGTCAAAACCAGTCCTCGATCAGTTACACCATCGACCGACTTCGCGCGGCATTTGCCGATCCTCTGTTTGTTCGGGCGGGTCGCGGAATCGAACCCACTACCCGATGCAGACAAATTATTGGTGGAGTGGGTGAGTTGCTGGACAGCATGGCTGCACTTGCCCAGCCGCCTGAATTCAATCCCTTGGAATCCGGGGAAACCATCGTGGTGTCTTGCAATCACCTGGAACGATCAATTCTGATGCCGGATATCATCCGTCGGCTCCAGAAGGAAGCACCCGGCGTCCATCTCAGGGTCGTCCAGTCGATGGTACAGGGACATCGCCAATTGAGCGGCGGTTCATGCGATATCCTGTTGTCGCCTGTTCAAGCCAATACGGCGAATCTCTACCGCCGGAAATTGTTTGAAGACCGCTATGTTTGCGTCGTCGCCGCCGACCACCCGTTGGCGAACCAGCGGATGACCATGGCTCGATACCAGAAATGCCGCCATGTTGCCGTGACCTACGATGGGGGATGGCGGCCACTCTATATGGAGGCCGCAGAAGCCCATGGAATGGAACTCAAGATCGCGGTCGAGATGCCGAGCTCCGGCGACTTGCTGGGTACCGTCGAAGGCACCGAACTGGTGTTGACGATCGCCTCGGCGCTAACCCGGAACGTCGACGACAGATTTAAGGTGCTTGCAAGTCCATTCGATGCCCGCGTCACCATTTATCAGTTCTGGAATACCCGGACTCATCATTCCGCGGCGCAACGGTGGATGCGAAACGTTATTGCAGAGGAAGCGGGTCGGCTCCGGGGAATCGTCCCCTGACGGATAATCGGCACCGGTACAATTCCTCCTCGCTCGAGGCGTCTTGACTAAGGCTGCAGCACCGCATACCTCGTCGCGCCATGCCCGTCGATCCCGCCATTCTGATCGCGTTTCTCATCGCCGCCTCGGTCATTATCATCTCGCCGGGGCCCGACACGGTGCTGATCATCCGCTACACCATGACGTCCGGCGGGCGGGTCGGCATGGTCGCCATGGCCGGCGTCCAGCTCGGCCTCGCCATTCACACCATCGCCGCGGCGGCGGGGCTGACGATCATCGTCGCCGCCTCGCCGGTG
>JAJECC010000166.1 GCA_022822205.1 Rhodospirillales bacterium
GCCATGACGCAATCATTGTTATGTAATCGTCATGCCCGGACTTGATCCGGGCATCCACGTCTTGGGAGACGCGGCGCACATGGATGGCCGGCCTACGCCGTCCGAAAGTCGGCTTCGGCCGACTGAAGGCCGGGTCGGGGCTCGGCTCGGTCAATTCGGAGCGAATTGACCTTACATGACGCAATCGTTTCATGGCTCTCCCGCCGCCCTCCGCCACGCTACCCCCTAGCCCTAGCATCCTCGAGGATCATGTCGGCGGCCTTTTCGCCGATCATGATGGTCGGCGCGTTGGTGTTCCCCGATGTCAGCCTCGGCATGACGGACGCATCCACGACCCGAAGCCCCTCGACCCCCCTCACCCGCAGGCGCGGGTCGACCACCGCGTCGTCGTCGGTCCCCATCCGGCAGGTGCCCACCGGGTGATAGCTGGTCCGGCCGTAATCCTTGAGATATTGGAGCAGCTCGTCGTCGCTCCGGCAATCGGGCCCCGGCAGATGTTCGTTGCGGACGTAACGCTGAAAGGCCGGCTGTTCGGTAATGGTCAGGCCGCGGCGCAAGCCGCCGATCAGGGTATCGATATCCTTCCGCGCCGTCAGGTAGCGTCCATGGATCAGCGGCGCCCGGTAGGGATCTGACGAGGCGATCGCCACCTCCCCCCGGCTTTCCGGGCGCATCAGCGTCACCACGTTCATGGCGCCGGGCCAGGGATGCGCGGTGGTGCCCACATAGTCGGCGCTGAACATCATCAGCAGAAACTGGATATCCGGCGAGACCGCCGCCGGATCGATGGTGACGAAGCCGCCGGCGAACGCCGCGCCCATGGCGAGGTAGCCCTTTCGGGTGAACGCGTACTGGACCGCCACGCTCATCTTCTTGAAGACGCTGTTGGCGACGTCGTTGGCGCTGTCGTGCCCCTGGAGCCGGTACATGACCGCCGCGTTGTAGTGGTCCTGCAAATTTGCCCCGACGCCCGGCCGGTCGAGCGCCACATCGATGCCGTGCCGCTGGAGGAGTCCGCCCGGCCCGATCCCCGATAGCTGGAGGATCTGAGGCGAGTTGAAGGCGCCGGCGCACAGGAGAACCTCACCGGCCGCCCGGACCTGTTTGGCCGCGCCGCCTTGATCGAACTCGACCCCCACCGCCCGGCCGCTCTCGATCAGAAGCCGCCGCACCCGCACCTCGGTCTCGATTTTCAGGTTTGGGCGCCGCCTGGCGGGATGCAGATACCCCACCGCGGTGGACGACCGGCGGCCGTTGCGCATGGTCCATTGGTAGGGTCCGATGCCCTCCTGTTCCGCGCCGTTGAAATCCGGGTTGATCCTGAAGCCGGCGGTCTCGGCCGCCTCCAGGTACGCGCGCGACAGCGGCACCTGGCCGTACGGGTCGGAGACCGCTATGGGCCCGCCGCTGCCGTGGTAGCCGTCCGCGCCCCGCTCCTGGTCCTCCATCTTGCGGAAATAGGGCAGCACGTCGTCATAGGACCAGCCCACATTGCCGAGTTGCCGCCACTGATCGTAGTCGGCCTTGTTGCCCCGCACATAGACCATGCCGTTTATGGAACTGGTGCCGCCCAGCACCTTGCCCCGGGGCTGGATGATCGGCCGGTTGACCTGGTCGGGATCGGGCTCGCTGTTGTAGAGCCAGTTGATGGCCTTGTTGGCGAAATGCTTGCCGTAGCCGAGAGGAATATGAATCCACGGATTGCGGTCCGCGGGCCCGGCTTCCAGCAGCAGCACCTTGTCGCGGCCGGACGCGGTCAGCCGATTGGCCAGCACGCACCCGGCGCTGCCCGCGCCGATGACGATATAGTCGAAGCTGTCGGTCATGCCGCCTCGCTCACTTCACCGCGATACCGCGAAATTGGCGTGCGCCGTCACCATCCACTTGCCGCCGATGTTCCGGAACACGGTCAGGCGCGGGGCGCGCTTGGCCACCGGTTTCCCGTCGATGGTCTCGTTGATGCGCAGCATGTAGCGGACCACCATAATGTCGTCCGACCGGGTCACGACGATCTCGTCGTGGGAAAAGTCCCGCTCGGCCGAGACGGTCCCGACGCCCCGCGAGATATAGCCGTCCCGGTCGAATCCCACGCCGTTGCCCCGCATGATCTGATACTCGGGCGCGAGAATTTTCTCGACCGCCTTCGGTCCGGCGATAATCGCCTCGAGGAAGGCGACGAGTTGTTCCTTGGCGGTATCGTGAAGGCTCTGGGCCGCCGCGCCCGCCGACAAGAGGCCCGATAGAATGATTGCCGCCGTCAGGGTGACGGCAATTTTCGCCGGTATCATTTGTGTCTGCCTCTTGAGTTTCGGTTATGGTGGTCCGTATCTAAACCATCCAACCCGCCCCCGGCAAACGTATCCTCGCCATGACTTCGCCTTCTCTCGTCTGGTTCCGCCAGGACCTTCGCCTCGCCGATAACCCGGCCCTCCGTGCCGCCGCCGCGCGGGGTCCGGTTATCCCGGTCTACATTCTGGACACCGCCCGCACCCGGCCCCTGGGGGGCGCAAGCAAATGGTGGCTGCACCATTCGCTGCGATCCCTGGAGAACAGCCTCGGCGGCCTGGTCTACCGGCGCGGCGATCCGGCCGGCCTGTTGCCCGAATTGTGCGCGGCGGCGAATGCGGGGGCGGTCTTCTGGAACCGCTGCTACGAGCCGGACGCCGCCGTCCGGGACAGGGAAATCAAGGCGGTGCTGGAGAACGCCGGCATCACAGTCGGCAGCTTCAACGGCGGGCTGCTGAACGAGCCCTGGGAGGTCCGGACCAAGACCGGCGGACCCTACAGAATCTACACCCCCTATTGGCGGGCGGCGGAAGGCCGGCCGGCCGCCGATCCCGTTCCGGCGCCCGAATTCCGGCTTGCCGATCACCTGCCGGCCGGAGACCGGCTCGACGGCTGGGCGCTCGGCCCGACGAAACCGGACTGGGCGGCGGGTTGGACGGATTTCTGGTCGCCGGGCGAAGCCGGGGCGCAGGCGAGTCTCAATGACTTCATCGAAACCGGCCTCGACGGATACGGCGAATTGCGCGACCGGCCGGACCTGGAGACCACGTCGCGGCTGTCGCCGCACCTCCACTTCGGGGAAATTTCGCCCCGCCGGGTCCGCGCCGCCGTCCGCGCCCTGCCGGACACCGCCGACGCTCGGAAATTTCTCGCCGAGGTGGGCTGGCGGGAGTTCGCCTATCATCTGCTCTACCACTTCCCCACCCTGCCGGATGAAAACTGGAAACCGGCTTTCGACGCCTTCCCCTGGACCGAGGACGAGGGCGCCCTTCGCGCCTGGCGGGAGGGCCGGACCGGTTACCCGCTGGTTGATGCCGGTATGCGCGAGCTTTGGCAAACCGGATACATGCACAACCGGGTGCGGATGATCGCCGCCAGCTTCCTGACCAAGCACCTGCGCATCCACTGGAAGCGGGGCGAGGAATGGTTCTGGGATACCCTCGTCGATGCGGACGCGGCGAACAACGCGGCGGGCTGGCAATGGGTCGCCGGCTCCGGCGCCGACGCGGCCCCCTATTTCCGCATCTTCAACCCGATCACCCAGGGCCGGAAGTTCGATCCCGACGGCGATTATGTCCGCCGCTGGTGCCCCGAACTCGCCGGGCTCGAGACGAGGTTCATTCACGCGCCCTTCGAGGCCCCGCCGGCCGTACTTGCCGCGGCCGGCATCACCCTCGGCGGGACCTACCCGCACCCCATCGTCGATCACGGCGCCGCCCGGGCCGCCGCGCTGGCGGGGTACGAAGCGGTCAAGGCTGCGGGTTGACCGCTTAAGCCCTTCCAAATTTGCATACCTCCAAGTCTTTGAAATCATTCAATTCTCAAAAAATGGCTGTTTCGGGGGAATGGACATTTATGGACATTCATGGACATTTGATGACACCCTTTTGGGAGGTACCCTCCATTTGGCACGTACAAAATTGCATGGCTCGCCTCCAAATACGCAGAACGCCGCCCCGGTGAGGGGGCGGCAGTCGCCTATACATTTAGCCCGTGCCCGGGCGGCGGCAAGGGGGGAGAGGGAAAAATGATTGGGGGCGAGGGAACTCGATACGCCGACGCCGGACATCGAACAGGTTTCCATTGATGTCCCGCCGCATCGCCATGAAACTGGCGTCATCCGTTTGAAAAAGACGGGATTCGGTCCCGGGGGGAAGACGTCATGCGCTACCACAAGTTCGGCCTGCTCGAACACGATGCCGCCCGGGCCACGCCCGGCTACACCATCTTCACGCCGCTCCCGGCGGGATGCCGCACCACCTACCTGCTCGACATGGAAGGCGGCGTGGTCCACGAATGGGATCTGCCGGGATTGCGGACCGGCTATTCCAAGCTGCTTCCCAACGGCAATCTGCTGACCGCCCTCAGGGCCGATTTGGACGCGCCCGCGGGCCGGGAGGAGGCGCGGGTCATCCGCGAGCTCGATTGGGACGGCAAGGCGGTTTGGGAGTGCGACGCGCCGGCCCAGCACCATGATTTTCACCGGCTGCCCAACGGCAACACGGCCTTCATCGGTTTCGAGCGGTTCCGGCCCGACTCCATCGCCCGGCTGCGGGGCGGCATTCCCGGCACCGAGATGGCCGACGGCGGCGTCCTCGGCGATTATATCCGCGAGGTCGATGCCGACGGCGAGACGGTCTGGGAGTGGCATGCCCAGGACGACATGGAGATCGAGGACTACCCCATATTTTCGCTCAATGTCCGGGAGGAGTTCTCGCACGCCAACTCGCTTTTCCCGCTGCCCAACGGCGACTACCTGGTCAGTTTCCGGCGCAATAGCTGGATCTTCATCATCGACCGGGAAACCAGGAAGGTCCGATGGCGGAAGAACGATTACGGCTGGGGCGGCCAGCACGACGCCCAGATGCTGGACAACGGAAACATCCTGTTCTTCGCCAACGGACAATTCGGGGACAACACGTCGCACTGCTCGCGGGTGATCGAACTCAATCCCGAAACCGGCGAGGAGGAATGGGTATATCAAGGCGATCCGCCGTGGACTTTCTACAGTCCGCATATCAGCGGCGCCCAACGCCTGTGGAGCGGCAACACCCTGATCTGCGAGGGACTCTGGGGACGGATATTCGAGGTGACGCCCGAAGGAGACGTCGTCTGGGAGTATATCTCGTCTCATTTCGGTCCCTGCGGCCCGCTTCAAACCCTCAATCCGGCGGAGATCGGCAATTGGGTTTTCCGCGCCTACCGGTACGCTCCGGACTCCCCGGAAATCGGCGGGCGGCTGCCCGGCTATGCCTCGGCCGGTCGAGGGGGCGGCGGCGTAAAATGATTGCGTCATGGCCGGGCCCGGACCCGGCCACCCACGTGTATCCGCCCCCCAAAACGTGGATGCCCGGATCAAGTCCGGGCATGACGGGTGTTGTTGGAACCCCCTATTCCGTCATATCCCGGCGCAAGTCCGGGGTATCCGGATTTTCAGTTCCTGAACCACGGAGACGGTGAGACGATGAGGAGCGCCGCAGCCCCTGGAGGAGGCGCTCGCCATGTCGTCCCTCATCTATGAGGGGGTCATGGACGCATTCCCCAGGATCAAAATCCTGATCTGCCACGGCGGCGGCTACCTGCCCTTCTATGCCGGGCGCGCCGACATCACCTATATCGGCCCCCCTCACCCAGCTTCGGGTAGGGCTGGATTCCCTGGGGCCCGTGGAATAGAAGAAAGCAGCCTGACGGCGGGACGAGCGTAGGCCCGCCATGGCACTGTAACGCGTTCCGTCTCCGGGGAAGAAACCATGCCCAAGTCCAATGTCGTCCTGATCGACCGCCATCCCGGCCGCTCGGCCCAATCATACGGCATGGCCGAAGTCATGGGCACGGACCCGTCGCTGATTCACGAACCGTCGGTCGGCGTCGTCGGGACCAAGGGCGACAGCCAGTGCTACATCGGCGTCGAGGCCAAGGTCCGGGCGATCCACGATCACCTGCTCGGCCGCATCGGCGCCGCCGAGGGCCAATTGAAGTACCGGCTGGTCCAGCCCGAATACACCATCGCCACGTCCGACGGCATCCGCAACGGCACGCGCGAGATGCGCTATTCGCTGATCGGCCGCGAGATCACCAACGATTCGCTGTGCGAGCACCTGGAGGCCACCGGGCTCGCCGGCGCCATCGCCGTCGTCGCCTGCGACAAGCCGCCGGTCGGCGCGCTGGCCGCGATCCTCGAACACAACGAGCCGGCGATCATCATGTCCGACGGCACCATCCGGCCCGGGAAGGACCCGCGAACCGGCGAGCCCCTCGACATCGTCAGCGCCTACCAGGCCGCCGGGCATCCGGACCCGGAACACCGGCACCTGATCTCCTGCCACGCCTGCCCCGGCATCGGCAGCTGCGGCGGCATGTTCACCTACAACACCATGCAGACCTTCATCGGCGTCGCCGGCATGCAGCCGCTGCACATGGTCGCGCCGGCGTCGGACGATCCGCGCCGGCTCGACGAGTTTCCGGCCGAGCTGGTCGGGCACCTGGCGAACATGATGGAGGCCGGGCTCCGCCCCCGCGACATCGTCAAGCGGGATTCGATCCGCAACGCGGTCATCGTCGCCATGGCCGTCGGCGGCTCGACCAACGTGGTGCTGCATACCCCCGAGATCGCCCGCGCCGCCGGCTATGAAGACTTCTGGCGGGACGTGATGACCCCGGAGGAGTTCAATATTCTGTCCCGGGACGTGGTGCCGGTGCTGACCAACGCCCGGCCCTACGGCGCCTATTCGATGCTCGACATCGACCGGGTCGGCGGGGTCCAGGTGATCGTCCGCGAGCTGCTGGACGCCGGCCTGCTGAACGGCGACATGATGACCTGCACCGGACAGACGCTTGCCGGACAGATCGCCGACCTGGACCCGCCCGCGCCCGACGGCGAGGTGATCTTTCCGGTGAGCGCGCCGTTCAAGCCGACGGGCGGCCTCCGGATGCTGGGCGGCAACCTGTCGCCGGATTATTCCGCCATTCTCAAACTCGCCGGGGTCGAGGGCGGCCTCGAGGACAATCTGTTCCGCGGCCGGGCCCGGGTGTTCGAGGGCGAAGCCGGCCTGCTGACGGCGCTCGACGAGGCGCCGGACGAATTCGAGGACCACGACATGATCATCGTCCGCTACGAGGGGCCGAGCGGCGCGCCGGGGATGCCGGAAATGCTCGACCCGACGTCGCGGATCACCGCGCTCTGCCGCGAGCGCGGCATCGTCGTCGCGCTGATGACCGACGCAAGGTTCTCCGGCGGGTCGGTGGGACTGGTCATCGGCCACGTGGGGCCCGAGGCGGCGGCGGGCGGACCCATCGCGCTGATCGAGGACGGCGACGAGATCGTCGTCGATCTCAACGCCAACGAGATCAACTGCCCGGCGCTCGACGACGCCCCGGCGCTGGCGGCGCGCAAGGCCGCCTGGGACAAGGCCGCCGCCGGCAATGGCGGCGTGCACCCGAACTGCGGCATCGCCGATACCCGGCTGCTGCACCGTGCCCGGCGCTCGGCGGTGCCGGCGACCCGGGGCGGCGGCCTCCATCCCGGCCGCGAAATCTGGGTGCGGGATCCGCGTCCCGCCGAGGCGTCCGGCTTCACGGCGCGAAACAGGCACCGGGACTGACGGGCATCGGCGGCCGAGGCATGAAATGACCACGTCATGGCCGGGCCCGGACCCGGCCTTCAGTCGGCCGAAGCCGACTTTCGGACGGCGTAGGCCGGCCATCCACGTGTACCGTGCGCCGCCAGACGTGGATGCCCGGATCAAGTCCGGGCATGACGGGTTGGGGGGTGAGCGGGGAGCGGCAGCGGGACGTGCGTCCGCTCGCCCCCGTCCGCTCACATTAGGATTTCTGACCTCTCCGGTTAGAAACAATCGCTTATCACGCTTTCCATATTCGGATAATTTGACGGGTGATGGATTAGCAGAGCTTAACTCCGGAAGGAGCCGCCCAAAGGAGCCGCCATGTCCCGCCCCCCGATCGAGCCCTCCGTGAATCCCGAGCTTGCAGCGCAGATGGCGCTGTACCAGCAGCCGAAAATCCTGACCACCGGCGACCATATCCACACGGCCTACTGCTACACCGGCTCCAACTGCACCATGATCGAGGGGACCGACGGCGTCATCCTGGTCGATACCCTGAGCGGCGAGTTGCCGGGCGACGAGGCGGCGGCCGCCTTCAGGGAAATCACCGACAAGCCGATCAAGGCGGTGATCCTGACCCACAATCACGGCGATCACGTCAGCGGCATCTTCAGTTTCGTGGCCGAAGAGGACATCCGCGGCGGCAAGGTGGACGTCATCGCCCACGAGGAGCTGACCGGCGCCATGCTGCGGGACTGGGGCCTGCTCGCCCCCATCCGGACGCGGCGCGGGCCGTTCCAGTTCGGCGCCCATCTCGATTACGGCGAAACCGGCGGCTACGGCAGCGCCATCGGCGCCCCGCCCCGCCGCGGCAAATCCGGGTTCATCGAGCCGACCACGACATTCAGCGACAGGTTCGACCTGGATCTCGCCGGAATCAGGCTGCAGGTCATTCATGTGCCGAGCGAAACGGACGATCAGTGCGTCGTCTGGCTGCCGGAGGAAAAGGTGCTGATCTCGGCGGATGCCGTTCAGGGCATGACGTTCCCCAACGTCTACGCGCTGCGCGGCACCCAGTTCCGCAACCCGATGATCTGGGCCAAGGGGCTGGACACCCTGCGCTCCTTCAAGGCCGAGACGCTGATTCCGCACCATGGACCGACCGTCGAGGGCGCGGAAAACGTCGAGGATGTGCTCACCGCCTACCGGGACGCCATTCAATATCTCCACGATCAGTGCGTCCGGTGGATAAACCGGGGCTGCACCTGGGACGAACTCGCCGACAAGGTCACCATGCCGGACCACCTGAAGTCCCACCCCTGGCTCGGCGAATTCTACGGCAGCTTCAAGCATTCGGTGCGCAGCGTCTACGCCGGCTATGTGGGCTGGTTTCAGGGCGACGCTGTGGAACTCGACCCGCACCCGTGGCGGGACCGGGCGGCGCGCTACGTGCAGGCGATGGGCGGGCGGGACGGCGTCATCGGTCAGGCGACCGAGGCCCTGGACGCGGAAGATTACCGCTGGGCGGCGGACATCCTGACCTGGCTGGTCCGGAGCGATCCCGGGGACCGGGAGGCGCGCGAATTGAAGGCGGAAGCGCTCCGCGGCTGGGCCTACGGGCAGAAGAACTCCACGTGGCGCAACTGGGGCCTGTGCCAAGCGCTCGAACTCGAGGACAAGCTGGGCGCCCAGAAGGGCGGACACGCCATCCAATCCAGCCAGGCCCGAAATTATCCGACCGGCGGCCTGCTGGAGATGATGTGCTGCAAGCTGAGGGCCGAAGACGCGTTCGACACCCACCTGACCCTGGGTTTCGTCTCGTCGGACACGGGCGAGGCGTGCGGCCTGGAAATCCGGCGCGGCGTCTGCCAGTTCCACGACCGGCTGCCGGAGAAGCGCGATGCGACGCTGACGTTCGAGCGGGCGTTCCTCAGCAATTGGGCCGGCGGATCGGTCAGCTTCGAAGACGGCATCGATACGGGCGACGTATCGCTCGACGGCGATCCGGCCGACGTCGCGGCGTTCTTCTCGAAATTCGAGACCGCCGAGACCATAGGCCAATTCGGGATGTCGGTCCGCTAGAGGGCCCCGGCATGATTTGCCATCCACGGGGTGGACATCCGGAAAATTCGGCTGGCGCGCCGGACGCCGGGCGGCATGCTGAGCGCCGGATCCGGCGTCAGGCCGGGCAGTCTTGGGCTGGACAGTCTTTGGGGGGAGAGCTTCGAAAATGACACTTTACGCAGATTCCGAATATCCGGTCCGGGCCGAGATCGACCGGGCTCACGCCGCGCAGCTGGATCACCTCGCCGATCCCGGCACCTGGGGAGGCGCCGCCCAGCGCCTGGCGGTCGCGCGCGAAATTCGCGAGGCCTGCTACGACGCGGGCGTTCAGGAAAAACATGACGGCGCCGGACCGGAGAGCGATGTCGAGCTGCCCGGGGCCGCCCGCGAGATGATCCGGCACCTCGCGGTCTCGCCGCGGGATTTCGACCGGCAATCCTACGAGAGCGCCAGATCGGGCGGCCTGAGCGACGAGGAGTATGTCGAAATCGTCGGCATCGTTTCGCGGCTGACCTGCATGGACGTCTTCGCCCGCGGCATCGGCGTGCCGCTGCGCCCCCTGCCCGCCGCGCGCGACGGCAAGGCCTCGGGCGCGCGGCCCGGCGTCGCCAAGAAGGAGCTGGCCTGGGTGCCGACGGTCCCCAACCTCCCGGAAGGCGGCGAGGAGGCCAAGGCCATCTTCGGCGAGGGCTACCGGCCCTACATCCTGCGCTCCCTCAGCCTGGTGCCGGACGAGTTCCGTCAGTCGGTGGAGCTGGAAGAGGCGCAGTACCTGCCGATGAAGAACATCATGATCAAGGATTACCAGCACCATGAAGGGTTCAGCCGGTCCCAGGTGGAGCTTATCGCGGGCCGCGTGTCCGCCGTCAACGAGTGCTTCTACTGAACCGCCGGCCATGCCTGGTTCCTCCGTGAGAGTGGACGCGAAACCGGTCTCGACATCGACCTGGCCGCCCTGATCGACCCGTCCCGGGACAGCGGGGTTCCCGGGGGCAAGGAGATTCTGGCCTTCGCCGATGCGGCGATCGGACCGGACCGGCCGGCGCTTGACCGGGCCCGAGCCGACCTCGCCGAGGCCCTGGGCCCGAAGGCGGTCCCGGCGGCGTCCGCCATTGCCGCGACATTCACCAAGAACGACCGGTTGGCGAACGGCACCGGCATTCCGTCCGAACTGCCCATGCTGAAGAATTCCAAGGACATCCGGGCCGATCTCGGGATCAACGACTTCCGGACGGCGGTCTACAGCCGCACCCACTATCCGGACGAGATGTAAGGGAGAAGCAAAATGGTCTTTATCACACCAGCCAACACGTCGGTTCTCGAGTTCAAGGGGCTTCACCTCTATCACACCAACCGCTCGAACTGCTCGGCCCGGGTGCGGTTGCTGCTGGAAGAGAAGGAACTTCCCTGGACCAGCCACCACATCGATCTGGGCAAGAAGGAAAACATCTCGGAGGAATATTTCGGTATCAACCCGAAAGGCGTGGTTCCGGCCCTGGTGGATGACGGCACGGTCATCACCGAGTCCAACGACATCCTGCTCTATCTCGAGGAAAAATTCCCCGACCCGGGGTTCCGGGACGTCCCCGCGGACCGCCAGGGCGAGATCGACCGCTGGCTCAAGCTGTCCGGCGATCTCCACCTGCCGGCGATCAAGACCTATCAGTATTACAAGATAAACGCGGCGCTGCTTCCGAAGACCGACGAAGAACAAGCGCTGTACGACAGGCTTCAAACCGATCCCGATCTCACGGCGTTCCATGCCAAGCATAGTCACGGCAGGAGCTTTACCGAAGAAGACGCAGAGGCGGCGATCGGCCTGCTTAATCAAACCTTCGCCGAGATCGAGGAAGGGATTGCGGATGGCGGCTGGATCGTCGGCGGCACCTACACGCTGGCGGATATCTCCTGGTCGCCCACCTACACGACCCTCCTGGCCGGCAGCTTCGACTTCGGCCCGTACCCGAATGTCCGGGACTGGTACGAGCGCATCCTGCAGCGCCCGCAATTCCAGACCGCGGTCATCGAGTGGCGCAAAACGGCGACCTACGCGGCGGGCAGCGATCCGACCATTCCGGGCGACGCCAGGACCGCGTGACTTCCAAATCGGCGGACGCCCGCCGGCTGGCCGAATCCCGGTGATTTACCGGCCGTAATCCTGTACCGTTGAATCGGCCGCAAAAGAGCCGGCGTCTCACAGGCGGCGGGCGAAACAACAATTCTGAACGGCCAATGGGTTAGAAACCGGCCACCAAGGGAGGAATCCAATGATTTCCGGCAAGGTATTGATCAGAAGCACCATTTTGGCCGCGGCGGCCGCCACGGTGTGGGCGCTGCCCGCACAAGCCCAGTTCTACAGCGGAAAGACGATCGACGTCATCGTCCCGGCGGGGGCCGGCGGCGGTCTCACCCGGTCCGCGCGGACGTTCACCAATTACATGAAGAACCACATCGCCGGAAAGCCGAAGATGGTGATCCGGAACATTCCGGGCGGCACCAAGGGCCATAATTTCCTGGCCGAGAAGGCGAAGCCGGACGGCATGACCATCATGTGGGGCCCGCTGCAGTTCGCGAGCGTCATCTCGGGCGCCCCCGGCGTCCGCTATGACCCGGGCAAGTTCGAGGTCATCGGCACCGGCAACAGTTCCTTCGTCAGCATCATCCGGACGGACACCCCGCCGACCATCAAGGCCATCGGCGACTTGACCAAGACGAAAAACGTGGTCACCGGCGGCATCGGGCCCGGCCGTCTATTGGACATGCTCAGCCTGTTGGCCTTTGACGCCCTCGGCGTGACCTACCGTCACGTCACCGGATTCCGCGGGCAGCCGAAGATGAACGCGGCGATCCGCTCCAAGGAGATTCAAGCCCTGACCACCGGCCATCCGGGGTATCACGCGTTCTACCGGGATACCATTTTGAAGGACGGGACGGCGCTGCCGCTGTTCTACCATTCGCCGTTCGATCCCAAAACCGGCGAACCGATCCGCCTGCCCGGCCGATATCCGGCGAACATCAAGCATTTCGTCGATGCCTACAAGGACATCAAGGGCGGCTCGCCGTCGGGTGCGGCATGGGAGGCCTATAAGTGGCTCGCCTCTTACGAAACCTGGCCCTATTTCATGGTCGCGCCGGAGGGCACGCCGAAGGCGGCCATAGATGCGCTCCGTGCGGCCCATGCCGCGGTGCCGAACGATGCGGGGTTCAAGTCGGATTGGACGAAGCAGTTCCGCGACCTCCCGATCTTCCGCACCGGGGAAACGGCGGCGGTCGTCCTCGATACCCATAAGAAGATCTCGCCCGCGGCCCTGGCGTTCCTCAAGAAGACCCTCGCGCCCGGCAAGAAATAGA
>JAJECC010000066.1 GCA_022822205.1 Rhodospirillales bacterium
GAGCGGCGACGGCGGCCGATTCCCAGTTCATCTCGGCGATGGTCACCTTGCCGCAGGCGGCATGGCTCTGGGTTGGCGCCGCGAGCCAGGCCGTCAGTACGGCCGCCGCGATCGTCAATTTACGCATGGGAAACTCCCTGAATTCGGATTGTGTTTAAGCGGTGAGGCCCAAGCCTAACGCGGACCCGGCTCAAATTGCAAATTGGGGACGGATTTGGCGCCCCTTGGCGGACATGGGCCGGCAACCGCTTTTCCCCCGGGCGCCCCGGAGGGGAAACAACTCGCCCCCGAAGGAGGCTCTATTCGCGTATCCTCCCAACGCATCCGGTTCATGCCCAACCTTTATGCTGCCCCAGGGACGATTACCTACACGGCATAAGCCTATTCTCATCCAGACGACACACGCAACCGCCACTTCCCTCAATGCCACCAATAGCATGCACACGAAGAAACCATGTGTCCCGAAGAACGTACCGAAAAATTCTATAGCCAAATCCCCTAGCATACTCTAATTTAATGACACGACGAGGAGCAGGAACGACCATATCGACTGGAAGCAAGCTTACCATGAAACACACCGGGAATGTATCGTCGGGGTTGGCATTTATCGCCGGGTTTATGTTGGTGTCCATCGCGTCTCCTGCGGGCGCGAACCAGATAGACGAACTGAAGGCGCAGATCAAGGCCCTGCAGGATCGGCTGTCCAAGATCGAAGCGGAGCAGAAGAAAGCCGCGGACAAAGCGGTCACCGCCGGCGACAAGGCGGGATCGTTGAAGCTGCCGGGGAGCGATACCTCGATCTCCATCGGTGGATACGTGAAGGGCGATGTCTACCTCGATAACCGCAACGATCGCGGCCACACGTTCAATCCCGCAACCATCAGACTCGACGATGAGCCGGAAGCGACGGACGACGACGGCGATTTCGGCGTACATGCCCAGCAGTCGCGGATTCGTTTCGATACCCACACGCCGACCCCCATGGGGGCGCTGAACACCCGGATCGAAACCGATTTCAATCCTTACGGGTCCGCTCAGCCCAGGATGCGCCATGCGTACGGCTCGCTCGGCCCGGTGCTGGCGGGTCAGGCATGGTCTCTGCTCGTGGACGAGGACACAGCCGCCTCCACGGTCGATTTCGACGGGCCGGTGGGGACTTTCTCCAGCCGGAAGCCGCAACTCCGTCTGAGCCTGCCGATGGGAGAAGGCTTCGTCGGCCAGGCGGCGGTGGAAGAGTCCTTCAAAGGCAACGAAATACCGACATTCCTGGCGGCTGTCCGCTACCGCTCCGGCTGGGGCGCGGTCAATCTGGCCGGCGCGGTCGGCCGGAACGATCAAGAGGGGCAGAACGTAAACGCCCGCGCGCTCCATGTCGGAGCCCATTTCAACGTGACCGACGCCACCCGGATCATGGCGACGTTGAACCACACCGAGGGCGTCGATCGCATCTTCGGCGGGGCCGGTGGCGCGGTCATGGTCGACGGCGACCTGAAGGCCCATGAGTCGATAGGCGGTATCGCCGGGGTCTCCCATCGCTGGTCGGACAGCATCAGCACCGGGGCGTATTTCGGATGGGTGGCGAACGATACCGGCGACGGCGTCGCTGCGGCCGATGTCGCGGGAACGAACAAGGCGCTGGAAACGCTGCATGCCAACGTCTTTTGGAGTCCGGTGCCCCAGGTCAGTATCGGGTTCGAGGTCATGCGCGGCTGGCGCGAGATATATCCCAAGGCGGACGCGTCCGCGGCAACCGAGGGCGAGGCCACGCGCTTTCAACTCGGCATCCAGTACGGCTTCTGAGCTGGAGTTCCGCGAAGATAGCCCAACCGCCGGTCAGGGACGCTCCGCGCATCTCAATCAGGCCCTCTCCCAGGCCTATTCCGCCGAAGCAGCCTTCGGCTACGAAGGCTGGAGGGAAGAGGGAGTTTCGGCGCGGGCCTCCCGGGCCATGATGTAGATCCCGACGAGGATCAGGATGGCCGCGCCGATCATTGAGGGCGGATTTGGCGCCCCTTGGCGGAGGTGGGCCGGAAACCGCTTTTCCCCAGGGCGCGCGCCATGCATCGAGCACATAGCGGTAAGTTGTTGAAACACCATAATTTATGACCAAAATGCAAGGCTAGGCTTCTCTGCGGGGGGTGCCCCACGGGGACCGCCGCCTACATGCCGTCCTGCTGCCCTTCTTCGTGGAACGTGAAGTCCGCCGCGTCGAGATCAGCCGACGCGAAGCCCTGCAGCGTGATGGTGCCGCCGCCCGGGACCGTGATCACGGTATCGGCCCCGTTCTGCGCGACGGTCAGGTCGTCGAACCCGGTGATGGCCTTGAACGCGCTCAGGTCGATCGTGTCTTCGCCGTCGGCGAAGTCGGTGATCGTGTCGTTTCCGTGGCCCGCGGCGAAGACGAAGGTGTCGGCGCCGTCCCCGCCGGTCAGCGTATCGTCGCCGGCCAGGCCGGCGATCGTGTCGTCGCCGGCCCCCCCCGTCAGGGTGTCGGCGTTCGCCGTGCCGGTATACTCGTTCTGATAGAGGATGAAGTCGGATGCGCTCAGCTCGCCGAGCTGGACCCCCTGCAGCGTGATCGAGCCCCCCCCGTTGAAACCGAGGAAGATCACCGCGTCGTTGCCGGCCTGGAAACCGCGCAGGTCGCCGATCGACGTGATGTCCGTGAAGGCGCTCAAATCGATCTTGTCGGTGCCGGCGGTGAAGTCGGTAATCGTGTCGTCGCCGCTGTCCTCGTCGAACACGAAGGTGTCGGCGCCGCCGCCGCCCATCAGCGTGTCGTCGCGGAACGTGCCCTCGATGGTGTCGTCGTCGTCTCCGCCGGCGTAGTCGTCGAGGACGAACATGTCCGCGGTCAGGTCGGAGACCGACGTGATGCCGTTCAGCGTGATGGTGCCGCCGCCGAAATCCGACAGGTCGATCTGAACGCCCGTCACCGTATTGGGGTCGTTCGGATCCGTGACCGTCGTGATCTTCGACTGCAGTTGCTGCCAGGTGATCGAGGCGGTGAAGGCGGTCAGGTCGATCTTGTCGCCCTCGGTCGTGCTGAAATCGGTGATCGTGTCGTTCCCGGAGGCCTCGTCGAACACGAAGGTGTCGGCGCCGGTCCCGCCGGTCATCGTGTCGTCGCTGGTCCCGCCCTGGAGCGTGTCGTCCGAATCGTCGTCGCCCACGATCCGGTCGAGAACGAACATGTCCTCGGTCAGGTCGGAGACCGACGTGACGCCCTCGAGCGTGATGGTTCCGCCGCCCCAGTCGCCGAGATCGATCTTCAGGCCGACGACGACATTGTTCTCGTCCAGGACCGTCGTGATCTTCGTGCTCAGTACGTCCCAGGAGATGGTCTGCGAGAAGCTCCTCAGGTGAATCTTGTCCTGGGTGGTATCGAAGTCGGTGATGGTGTCATCGCCGTGGCCCTCGCCGAACACGAAGGTGTCGGCGCCGGTCCCGCCGGTCATCGTGTCGGCGCCCTCGCCGCCGACCAGCATGTCGTCGCCGTCGCCGCCGTCCAGCGTGTCGTCGCCTTCGCCGCCCATCAGCAGGTCGTCGCCGGCGCCGCCCTCAAGCGTGTCGCCGCCCTCATCACCGAATATCCAGTCGTCGCCGCCCTCGCCGCGCAGCGTATCGTCCCCCTCCATGCCGTAGATGATGTTGTGGGCGCCGTCGCCAACGATGGTGTCGTCGCCTTCGGTGCCGTAACGCCAGGCGACCGTGTCTCCTGGCAGGCCGAACATGTCGGCGGTCAACTCGGCCGCCGTGATGCCGTCCAGCGTGATCGTGCCGCCGCCCCAGGCGGAAAGGTCGATGACCGTGGCCGTCTCGTCGACGCCGGCCGTGTTGGGATCGTCCACGACCTGCGTCATCGCGGCCTGGAGCTCCTCCCAGGTGATCGCCGCGCCGAAGCCGCGCAGGTCGATCTTGTCGCCCTCGGTCGTGCTGAAGTCGGTGATCGTGTCGTTCCCGTGGCCCTCGACGAAGACGAAGATGTCGGCGCCGGTCCCGCCGGTCATCGTGTCGTCGGTGGTGCCGCCCCGAAGCACGTCGTCGATGTCGTCGCTGCCGGTGAGCGCATGCAGGACGAACATGTCCTCGGTCAGGTCGTTCACGTCCGTGATGCCGTTCAGGACGATCGTGCCGCCGCCCCAGTCGCTGAGGTCGATCCGCACGCCGATCGCGACGTTGTTCTGGTCTGTAACGACCGTGATCTTGGTGCTCAGCGCGTCCCAGGTGATGGCCTGGGAGAAGGACCTCAGGTCGATCTTGTCGCCCTGGGCCGCGCTGAAGTCGGTGATCGTGTCGGCGCCGCTCTCCTCGGCGAAGACGAAGGTGTCGGCGCCGGTCCCGCCGGTCATGATGTCGTCGCTGTTCCCGCCCTGGAGGACGTCGTCGCCGTCGCCGCCCACGATCCGGTCGAGCACGAACATGTCCGCGGTCACATCGTCCACCGACGTGATGCCGTCCAGGATGATCGTGCCGCCGCCCCACTCGGTGAGGTCGATCTGCACGCCGGTCACCACGCCGTTCCCGTCCGTGACGGTCGTGATCTTCGTGCTCAACTGCGCCCAGGTGATCGTCTGGTCGAAATTGGTCAGGTGGATCCGGTCGCCCTCGGAGAAATTGAAGTCCCGGATCGTGTCGTTGCCGTGGCCTTCCCAGAAGAAGAACGTGTCGGCGCCCGCCCCGCCGGTCAGATCGTCGTCGCCCGCCCCGCCGATGATGAAGTCGTCGCCCCCGCCGCCGTCGATGGTGTCGTCGCCGGAGCCGCCGAAAATAACTTCGGGGCCAAGCCCGTCCTTGTCCGAACCGGTGATGGTGTCGTCGCCGCTGCCGCCGAAAAGCCAGCCGCCATACCCGGTGGCGACGATCGTGTCGTTGCCGCTGCCGCCGAATACGTCATCCCAGACGCCTTCGCTCTTGAGGTAGTCGGCGTTGCTGCCGCCAAGGATGATGTTGAAGTTCCGGCCGCCGCCGGCGGTGTCTGCGCCGCTGCCGAGATCGATGATGTCGATCGCATCGCCGCCCTGGCGGTTCTCATCGGTCTGGTCGCCGACATGGACATATGCGAACGCGCCTTCTTCCTGGGTGTTATCGTCAGCCATTTCAAATCTCCTTCTTCTCGCTATGC
>JAJECC010000164.1 GCA_022822205.1 Rhodospirillales bacterium
GAGCGGCGACGGCGGCCGATTCCCAGTTCATCTCGGCGATGGTCACCTTGCCGCAGGCGGCATGGCTCTGGGTTGGCGCCGCGAGCCAGGCCGTCAGTACGGCCGCCGCGATCGTCAATTTACGCATGGGAAACTCCCTGATTCCGGATTGTGTTTAAGCGGTGAGGCCCAAGCCTAGCGCGGACCCGGCTCAAATTGCAAATTGGGGACGGATTTGGCGCCCCTCGGCGGACATGGGCCGGCAACCGCTTCTCCCCCGGGCGCGAGCCATGCACCAGGCGCATATCGGTAAGGTGTTGAAATAACGGCATTTATAAAAAATTCCCAATTCGCGCCGTTTCGGGGACATGGACATTCATGGACATTAATGGACATTTGATGACACCCTTTTGGGAGGTACCCCCCAATTGGTTCGTACAAAATTGCATAGCGAACCCTCCAGATACACAAAACGCCGCCCCGGCGAGGGAGCGGCAGTTGCCTATACATTTAGCCCGAATGGATGCCGGGGCAAGGGGGAATTGGGGGACCGCCGGACAGCGCATACGGTTATCGAAGGGCGCGCGGCGCTTCCCCGGAACCGGAGGACGTGCGGCGATACTCAGGGCGCGGCCGGGCCTGCCGTCCAGGGATCGATCACGTCGATGCCGCATTGCGCGAAGTCCCCGGCGTTCCGGGTCGCCACCGCCGCATCCCTCGCCCGCGCGATGGCGGCGATCTGGCAATCGGCCTCCAGGATCGGGCGGCCCAGGGACCGGCGGGTCGCGGCGATCGCGGCATAGGCCCTGGCCGCGGCGCTGTCGAAGGGCAGCACTCGTCCGGCGAAGTCCTCGCCGATCACCGCGTCGATCTCGGCGGCGAGACGGTCGCGGCGCCGGCCCGCGGGCAGGATGGCCGCGCCCGTGCGCAACTCCGCCTCGCTTACGGCGGTGAGGTGGAGCCCGGCGGAGTCCTGCCCGGAAAACCACGTCATGACCGCGGGATCGGGCGCAAGCCGCATCAGTTCGGACACGACATTGGTGTCCAGCACGATCATGGCCGCGCGCTCAACCGAGCTCGGGCGGGGGACGCATCGGGCCGCGCTCGGGCAGTTCGAGATCGACGCCGCCGAGCGCGGCGAAGCGGGCATGGATGGCCCGGCCCAGGTCCTTGGGCGGCGGCGCCCCGCCGACCGAGCGGCCAAGGATGTCCCGGGCCTCCTCTTCCATCGAGCGGCCGTTCTCGGCGGCGCGCACGCGCAGGCGGCGTTTCACTCCTTCGTCCAGGTTCCTGATGGTGATGCTGGCCATGGACCTCCCCCATTCACGCACCTGATGTAAGATTAAGCATTGATTGCGTTGCAGTCAATTGTGCGGATTTGATCTGCCGCGGCGTGGAGATTACCGGCGGCTTTGCGGAGCGCGTTCGCGGCGTCCCGGATGCAGCGGGCGGTCGGAGCGCACGGAGGACACGGAAGCCCCTTTCACCCTGTCCCTTGTGTCTTGCCGAATGAGGTAAGGTAGGGAACCGGCGGAGCGGTTTGTACCGCGTCCGCGATGTCTTGATGGCGCCGCAATCGCTGCGTAGATTGGGGCATCGAAGACTGGAGGACTCGGCTATGGCGAGCATCACGATCCGCAATTTCGACGACGACGTGAAGACTCGCCTGCGCGATGCGGGGGGGCGCAAGGTAGATTCGCGGGATCTCGCTGGCATCGCGCGCGCGTATTTCGGGCCGGACAACGGCGTGGACCTGGAGCTGCCGCCTCGCGAGCCTGGCCGAGAACCGCCGTCTTTCGACTGAGTCCCCGGCAATGTCGGTACTGGGCGATAGCGTGTCATTCCGGCCGGCCTGCGTTTCCCTCGATCTTGAAGTCGGCAAGGACGGCCGCATTCATGCTTTCGGCGCGGTGCGCGGCGATACCGGCCGCAGCATGACGCATTCGGGCGGCGGCCTGGCCGCCGCGCTGACGAAATTGGACGCCTTCGGCGACGGCGCCGAATTCGTTCTGGGACATAACCTGATCGCCTTCGACCTGCCTCACTTGGCGGCGGCGAAGCCGAACCTCCGGCTGCTAAAGCTGCCGGCGGTGGACACGCTGCGCCTCAGCCCGCTTGCGTTTCCCCGCAACCCCTACCACAGCCTCGTCAAGCACTATCAGGACGGGGGACTCAAGCGCGGGCGACGGAACGACCCGGAGTTGGACGCCAGAATAGCGCTGAACTTGTTCCGCGACGACGAGCGCAAGGCCCTGGCGAAGGCCGCACCCGACCTGCTCGCCGCGTGGCACTGGCTATGCACCCCCGAACCCGAGGGCGTGGACCGAGCCCTGGACGGGTTCTTCTCCCAGCTTCGAGGGGCCCGCCGGCCGTCGCGGACGGAGGCCGGGGCGGCGATCGGACGGAGACTGGAGGAAGCCTGCGCACCCCAGGCGCGCGGGATCATCGCGGATGCGGCGACGTTCGGCTGGCCGCTGGCCTATGCCCTGGCGTGGCTGTCGGTGGCGGGCGGCAACTCGGTGATGCCGCCCTGGGTGCGCCATCAGTTTCCGGAGGCCGGCCAACTCGTGCGCCGCCTGAGGGACATCGCCTGCACGGACCCGTCCTGCGGCTGGTGCCGGGAACGCCATGACGCGGGCAAGGAATTGAAACACTGGTTCCCGAAACTGAAAGACTTCCGGCCCGAACCGGCGGTCGACGACGGCAGGCCGATGCAGCGGGCCATCGTCGAGGAGGCGATGGCGGGACGGCACGCGCTGGGGATTCTGCCCACCGGCACGGGCAAATCGCTCTGCTACCAGATTCCCGCGCTGTCGCGCTATGACAAGACCGGCGCGCTGACTGTCGTGATTTCGCCCCTGGTCGCGCTGATGGCCGATCAGGTGGCCGGCCTGGAGAAGCGCGGCATCGGCTGCTGCGTGACCGTCAACGGGCTCTTGTCGATGCCGGAGCGCGCCGCCGCCCTGGACCGGATCAGGCTGGGAGACGCCGGCATCCTGCTGATCTCGCCGGAGCAGTTGCGTTCGCGCTCCCTGAGGCGGGCGCTGGACCAGCGCGAGATCGGCGCCTGGGTGCTGGACGAGGCGCACTGCCTGTCGCGCTGGGGCCACGACTTCCGGCCCGACTACCGCTATGTGGGACGCTTCATCCGTGAAAAGGCCGGCAACGGGCAGATTCCCCCCGTCCTGTGCCTGACGGCCACCGCCAAGCCCGATGTCGTGGACGACATCGCCCGGCACTTCCGGGAGGAACTCCGGATCGACCTTACCGTGTTCGACGGCGGGGCCGGACGCGACAATCTCGCCTTCGAAGTGATCCGGACCACCGGCGGGGAGAAGTTTTCCGGCATCTTTCAGGTGCTGGAATCGCACCTGCCGCCCGGCATGCCGGGAGGCGCCATCGTCTACTGCGCGACGCGCCGGCAAACGGAGGACATTGCGGAGTTTCTGAAACTGAAGGAGGTGGCCGCGGATCGTTTCCATGCCGGCCTGCCCCCGGAGACCAAGAAGGAGGTGCAGCGGCGCTTCATCGCCGGCGAACTGCGCGCCATCGCGGCCACCAACGCCTTCGGCATGGGAATCGACAAGCCGGACGTGCGGCTGGTCATCCACGCCGACATACCGGGGTCCTTGGAGAATTATTTTCAGGAAGCCGGCCGCGCGGGGCGGGACCGCGACCCGGCGCGCTGCGTGCTTCTCTATGCGGCCGACGATGTCGAGCGGCAGTTCGGCATGTCGGCGCGTTCGCGGCTCACCCGTGAGGAGATTCACGGCGTGCTGCGGGCGCTACGCAATCTCGACCGCAAGAAGCGCTTCGATGGCGATATTGTGGCGACGGCGGGCGAAATCCTCGGCGAGGATGAGGAGAAGGTGTTCGAGCGCGACTCCGCGACCGACGACACCCGGGTGCGCACCGCCATCGCCTGGCTGGAGGAATCCCAACTCCTGACCCGGGAGGAGAATGCCGTCCAGGTGTTTCCGTCCTCCCTGCGGGTCGGGTCGCTCGACGAGGCAAAACGGCGGCTCGCGAAAGCGGGTATTGCGGATGAGTATCGCGGACAGCTGCTGCTGATCGCCGAAGCGCTGATCGGCGCCGACGCCGACGACGGGATAAGCACGGACGAACTGATGGAGGTCTCGGGATTGAGCCCGGAAGGCGTGCGCGGCGCCCTGTACGACCTCGAACGATTCGGCATCGCCAGCAACGACACGGCGCTGACCGCGTTCGTCCACGCCGGTGTGGAGCGCTCTTCGCGCAGGCGTCTCGAAGAGGCGGCCGCGTTGGAGACCGCCCTCATCGCCCATATGCGGGAGGCCGAGCCCGACATGGGAAAGGGAGACAGTTCGCCTCTCCACCTGCGCATTGCCGCACAGGTGCTGCGGGACCGGGGTCTGGCCGATCCGCTGCCGGAACGGCTGTTCCGGATCGTGCGGAGTATTGCCTATGACGGGCGCGGCGAGGACGACGGCGCCGCGGGCAGCCTCACGGTCCGTAAACACGACGGGGAGACCGCACGGATCACGCTGCATCGCGAGTGGAAAGACCTGGAAGAGACCGCCGGTCTGCGCCGCGAGGCGGCCGGTCTGCTGCTGGAGCATCTGCTGGGCTGCCTGCCGCCGGGCAGCCGCGGCACCGATCTTCTGGCCGAGACCACCCTCGGGAAACTCCTGCAAGCGATCGAATCCAATCTCGTACTGAAGAGCAAGATCAGGCATCCGGACAAACTGCTGGACCGGGCCCTTCTCTGGCTCCACGAGCAGGAGGTGCTCCGCCTCAACAAGGGGCTGGCGGTGTTTCGCCCGGCCATGACGATCCGGCTGGAACAGCGGGACCGGCGAGGTTTTTCGAGAACGGACTTCGAGCCCCTGGCGCTTCACTACAAGGGCCAGGTGCTGCAAATCCACGTCATGGTGGAGTTTGCCGAACGCGGGCTCGCCGCGATGAGCGATGCGTTGGGTCTGGCGATGGACTATTTCGCGCTCGGGGAAGAGGGGTTTCTGTCGCGGTGGATGCCGGGCCGGGACCGGGAGATCGGCCGGCAGACGACACCGGCATCCTGGCGCGACATCGTGGAAGACCTGAAGAATCCGGTCCAGCAGCGCATCGTGGCCGACGAGCGGGAACGGACCAACGTGCTGGTGCTCGCGGGCCCCGGGTCGGGCAAGACGCGCGTGCTGGTCCACCGCATCGCCTGGCTTATCCGCGTCAGGCGGGAGAATGCCCGGAGCATCCTCGCCCTCGCCTACAACCGTCACGCCGCCGTCGATATCCGGCGCCGGCTCGCGGAAATGATCGGCGACGACGCGCGCGGCGTGACGGTCCTCACCTGCCATGCGCTCGCCATGCGGCTCGCGGGCGAGAGTTTTGCCGGCCTGTCGGAGCGCCCGGACGACGAGACGTTCCGGGATGTGATGCGCCGCGCGGTCGCGCTGCTCAAGGGCGAGGAATTGTTGCCGGAGGAAGCGGATGAACGCCGCGAGCGCCTGCTCGCGGGCTTCCGGTGGATTCTCGTGGACGAATACCAGGATATCGGTCCCGAACAGTACGAACTGATCTCGGCGATGGCGGGCCGGACCCTGGAAGACGAAGCGGACAAGCTCACCCTGTTCGCGGTCGGCGACGACGATCAGAACATCTATGCCTTCAACCGCGCGTCGGTGGAGTTCATCCGGCGCTTCGAGGCCGACTACGGGCCGAAGCCCGTCTACCTCACCGCCAACTACCGCTCGACGGCCCATATCGTGGCGGCCGCCAACGCGGTGATCGAGCCCGCCCGGAACCGCATGAAAGCGGCGCACCCCATCCGGGTCGACCGCGCCCGCGAAAAGGATGCGCCGGGCGGTGAATGGACGGAGTTCGACCCGGTCTCGAACGGGAGGGTGCAGATCTTGCCGGCCAGCGGCGATCCGGTCCACCAGGCGCGCGCCGTTATGGCGGAGCTGCTGCGTCTCTCGGAGCGAGCGCCGGATTGGGACTGGTCTCGGTGCGCGGTGATCGCGCGGGAATGGGAGTATCTGGTGCCTGTGCGGGCGTTTTGCGAGGCGTACAACGTCCCGGTGCAGGTGGCGAACGAGGAAATCCCCAATTTCTGGCGTCTGCGGGAAACCCGGGCGTTTGTCCACTGGCTCCGCCGGCGCAAACCGAGGATCGTCGACGGGGCGGCCCTGCGCGGTTGGATGGAGGCGCGGCCCGCCGATCATCCCTGGCACGACCTGCTGCGTCAGGCCATCGAGGAGCATATGCTGGAAACCGGCGGCGGCGACACGCCGGTGGACCACTTCATCGAGTGGCTGGCCGAGTGGGGCCGGAACATCCGCCGCCGCCAGCGGGGACTGTTGCTGCTCACCGCCCATCGCGCAAAGGGACTGGAGTTCGATCATGTGGCGGTGCTCGACGGCGGCTGGGACCGTGTCGGCAAGGACGAAGATCCCGACGCGCCGCGACGGCTTTACTACGTGGCCATGACACGGGCGCGGCAGACGCTGACGCTGGCGAGGCTCGACGGCTCCCGGGGCTTCCATGCCGAATTGGCCGGCCATGTGGCGACGATCCGGCGGGACGCTGTCGAGCTTCCGCCATGCCCGGAGGCGGTATATCACCGCCACATCCGACCGACCCTTCAAGAGGTCAATCTGGGCTTCGCCGGACGCCGCCGCGCCGGCGATCCGGTGCATGGCGCCATCGCGGCATTGTCGGTCGGCGATCCCCTACAGGTGCGGGAGCCGAAAGGCAAAGACGAACCTTGGACGTTGCTGGATCAGGCTGGCCGGACCGTGGGGCGTCTCGCCAAATCCTTCACGCCGCCATCGGGGATGCGCTGCCGGTCGGCGGAAGTGTTCGCCGTGGTGGAATGGAGCCGCGAGGCCTCGAACCCGGATTGGCATCACATCATCAAATGCGACGCCTGGGAGGTGGTCGTGCCCGCACTCGTGTTCGAGCCGGATGGATAGGCAATCGCCTGCTCATTCAGCCCGGGCGGATGCCGGGGCACGGGGGGAATTGGGGGGATTTTTTTGACCCTCACCCCAATCCTCTCCCGGAAGGAGAGGGAGTTTCGGCGCGGGCCTCCCGGGCCATGATGTAGATCCCGGCGAGGATCAGGATGGCGGCGCCGATCCAGGTGAACGGGTCGGGAAAATCGCCGAAGACGAACCAGCCGAACACGGTCGACGAGACGATGCCCCAGTAGAGGAACGGCGAGACCAGCGACGCCTGTCCGTACCTGAAGGCGTTGACCAGCATCATCTGGCCCACGAGGCCGAGGACGACGAAGCCGCCCAGGAAGCCCGCATCCTCCAATTGCAGGGGCACCCAGATCCAGGGCAGCAGCGGGATCGGCAGAAGGGCGCCGAACAATGCCGAGTGGAGAGCCGAGCCCAGCGGCGGGTCGGCGTCCGCCAGCTTGCGGTTGGCGGCGTAGAACAAGCCGACGCAAATCCCGGCCCCCAGCCCGATGACGTAGCCGATCCGCTCGCCGCCGAAATCCGGCCGGAGGATAACCAGCACGCCGGCGAAACCGGCCAATACCGCCATCCAGCGCCGGATGCCGACCTTCTCGCCCAGAAAGACCGGCGAAACGGCGGTGGTGACCAGCGGGCCGACGAACGTCATCGCCGTGGTGTCGGCCAGCGGAATGAAGTTCAGCGCCCAGTAAAACAGGCAGACCGCGCCCAGGATCAGGCATCCCCGCAATGCCTGCATGGGAAGCGGCCTGGGAATCAACGCCGCCGCGCCGTACGTCTTGGCGACCACCGGCGCCAATGCCAGCCACATGAAGGCGTACTGCAGCCAGGCGAGGCCGACCGGGAAATAGGTATCGCCCAACAGCTTGGCGAACCCGTCCTTGACGGGAAACAGGGTCATCGCCGCCATCATCAGGAAGATGCCGAGGAACGGACCGGACCGGCTCACCCCGGGGCCTCGACCTTGGCGCTGCTGACCAGCCACAGCCCCACCAGCATCACCGCGAACGCGATGAAATGGTAGACCTCGACCGTCTCGCCAAGCAGCCACAGCGCCGCCACCGTGATGAAGAACAGGCGGCAGTAAACGAAGACGCTCGATTTATTGGCGCCGACCGCGTTCACCCCGGCGGTCCACAGCACCATGGAGAAAATCGCCACCACCAGCGTCGCCCAGGCAACCGCCGCGATGGTCACGCCGTCGAGCGTCATGGGCTGAATGGCGGCGGTTTCCCAGATGTAGACCGGCAGCAGCCACAGCACCCCGAATATCTCGATCCATACGAGCTGCACCATGAAGGAGAGGTCCTTGGGCGCTTTTCTGAGCAAGACCGCGTAAAGCGAAAACCCGGTGATCGAGACCAGCAGCCACAAATCCCCGGTGTTGAATTTCAGCGCCGACAGGGACCCCAGCTCCCCCTTCGTCAGCACGGTCAGAACGCCGGCGACCGCGATCGCCGCCCCCAACGCCTGGCCCGGGGTCAGCCGGTCGCGGAACAGCAGCCAGGAGAGCAGAAAGGTCACGGCCGGCTGGGCGACGGGAATGATCCCGGCATTGATGGCGGTGGTGAAATTCAGCGCGATGTAGATCGCCGTGTTGCCGAGCATCACCAGGCTGAACGCAAGCAGCGCCAGCACCTTCCAATGCCGCCGGACGACGGAAAAGCTTTTCCGAAAATCGCCCCAGACGAAGGGAAGGATCAGCGCGACGGCGAACACCCAGCGCCAGAAGGAAAAACCGACCGGCGGCACGTGCCCCTGCACCATCTTGCCCACAATCTGGTTGGACCCGAACCCCATATGGGCCATCACCAGCAGGAAATACGGCCACACGGCCAGGCCGGTGACGGCGTCCAGCGGCGCGCGGATTCGGGACGGAATGTTCAATCCCGCCTCAGAACTTCGGGAAGACCTGCCGCTCGCGGAGCCACTCGGACATGGGCAGCCGCTCCTTGCGGGGCGCGTCGCCGAAGCCCTCGTGCTCGTCCTTGGCCGGCCAGACGTGATCGGACACGACGGCCTCGCGGACGATGATGTGCTCGTCGGTCACGTTGACGACCATGAAGTCGGTGGCCATGGCGAGGCGGCCCTTCCAGTGTTCGCGGATCGCCGTCTCCATTTCGCCCACCGTGTCGAAATCGTTGAAGAAATGGTAGGCGACGAAGAGCTTGGGATCGCACTGGTTGACGACGTAGGCGGCTTCGGCGGGCGCCGAATGGATCATGGTGCCGATGGCCCTGGCGGAGCGCTCGTCATAGCCCGACCGGACCATTAGCTGATCGACGGTGTTGAAGGTCTCGTGGACCAGCACCTCGACGCCCTTGGCGTTCTCGAGCATGAATTCGCTGGGCGTGGTGTCGCCGGAATAGACGAAGGAGCGGCCTTTCCACTCCAGCTTCAGGCTCACCGGGCCGTCATAGATGTGGACCGCCGGGAAGCTGGTGATCTTCACGCCGTTCTCGTCATAGATCACGTGAACCTTGGAATAATCGAATTCGTGGCAATTCACCTCGGCGCCGATGGCCGGCAGCGCGCTCACCCGGCTGTCCGTGTCCCAGCGAAAGGATTCCATCTGGTGCTCGATGAAATGGGCAAAGCCGTATTCCGGCTTGTTGCTGGACGGCCCGTAGACCTCCAGCGGCTTCAGGCGCCCGCCGGCCCAGCTGCCGACCCAGACCTGACCGAAGTCCCCCACATGATCCGTGTGCAGGTGGGTCGCGAACCACGCGGTGATGCGCTGATAGGGAATTTCCAGGGCGGTAAAATTCATCTGCGAGCCGTAGCCGAAATCGAAAACGAACTTGTCGCCGTTGCCGAGTTCGATCAGCCAGGAGGCGTTGGCCTGGGAGCGGCGGAGGAACGGCCGGCCGGTCCCCAGCGCGGTGATCCGCATTTCGTCGGGACCCAGATCCTCGGTCCGCGGATAGAATTGTTCGGCGTAGCCGTCGCGCACGGCCTGGGTCATGGTCTCTCCTCCCCGATCGGATGATTTCGAAAAATGTTATAGAGCGTCGGCCCATTCCACCAGCACATCCGCCACTTCCTCGATGAAATGGGGGTGGGCATGAAGATAGTGCGGCGCGCCCTTGAGCACGTGGCCGGTCACCCGTCCTTCGGCCGCCTCGCCCCAGGCCCGCACCTGGCTCGGGAAGACGGCATTGTCGGCGGAATACTCCACGTTGAGCACCGGGACCGAGGTGCGGCTCAGGCAATCGGGGCCGTCGGCCCGCGAGGTCCGGGGCGACCATTGGCTGAGGAACGACCTGAGCGTCGTGAACCGGCCTATATTGTTGGCGGCGTAGTTGACCGTCCGGGCGTCGCCCCACAGGGTGCCCGCCGCCCGGTCGTTGGCGTCGAGGGACAAATCGAGGAACCGGGGATCGGCCATGGTCCGGTTGACGACGAATGCCTGATCGCGGGCCGGATGGGCATCGCCGCCCCGGGCCAGTTCGTCCAGCCGCGCCAGGACCCAATCGGTCAGGCGGTCGCAGCGCGCCTGCTGGGCATCCCGGTACCTCGCCAGCCAATCGGCGTCATAGGGCGGACCGTTGTCCGGGTCGTACATGTCCAGGCCCGCGTCGGTGGCCAGCAAATCCGCCTCGTCCGTGACCGCCGCGTCGATCCATTCCCGGAGGGTGACCGCCCGGCCGGGGTGGGCGCAGAGCAGCGCAATCCCGTCGATCGGCGGCAAGTCTTCCGGCGCGATTTCGATGGCGCGCCCGTCGGGGGTGGTCTCGATGGTCAGGTTTTCCGCCTGGTCCTGATACATGGCGGCCAGCGCCCCGCCGCCCGAATTGCCCACGAGAACGATCTTGTCGTAGCCGCGGCCGCGCAGTTCCCGGATGCCGGCGCCCAGATCCTGGATCGCCCGCTCCATCAGCAGCATGGTGTCGTTGGCGATATAACGGGTGTTGAGGCCCAGCAGCGCGCGTCCCCGCCGTTGCAGCGGATCGAACATGTAGTGCGCCATGAAGTTGCTGGTCGGATGAATGACCACGAACGCGGTCTTCGGGTCGCACCCGTCGGCAACCAGCCGGCCGAAAATCTTCGGCGCGTTCATCTGGAGCCCCGACTGGCTTTCCATGTGGCCGCCCTGCCGGACGCTCAGAACGAGTAGCTCGCCGTTCATGGGGACGATCCGCGCCTGCCGAGCGGGGCCGGTCTATCGGCCGGCGTCGGCGTTCTCGTGCACCCAGGCCGCCTTGTCGGAGACGGTCTTGGTCTGATCCCATTCCTCGAGCATCGGCTCCGCGGTGTCGCGGAGTTTTTGCATCATCTCCGGCGTTTCCGTGCGGACGGTCAGTTCCAGCCGGTGGCCGTTGGGATCGAAGAAGTAGATGGACTGGCAGAAGGCATGATCGGTGGGGCCGACCACCTCGACGCCGGCGTTCACCAGGCGCTCCTTGGCCGCGTTCAACTCGTCCATATCGCCGATTTCGAGGGCCAGATGCTGCACCCATTCCGGCGTATTCGGATCCATCTGCATATCAGGCTCTTCGGGGAGCTCGAAGAACGCAACCGAGGACCCGTCGGCCATCTCGAAAAAGACGTGGATATAAGGACAGGACTCGCCGGTCGAGGGCACATTGGTCTCGGATACCGCCATGGCGAAATCGAGATCGAGCAATTCGGTGTAGAACTTCGCGGTCTCCTTGGCGTCCTTGCACCGGTAGACCACGTGATGAAGTTTCTGGATTTGCATGTTCGCCTCCTCGATTCCCGGTATTTTGGGAATATTCGGACAGTTTATCATTCTGAACTCGATTTGCGAGGCATTAGCTAGTAAATGTCCGAATAGCGACAAAGGCCGTGAAAGCGCGCCGAAAACGAGGATTGACGGGAAAGCTCGCATGAAAATCTGCCGATACGACGACGATCGCGTGGGACTGGTCCGGGACGGCCGGGTGTTCGACGCCACCGCCGCCCTCGGCGGCCTGGAACCGCAAGGCTGGCCGCAGCCGCCGGGGGATCAGTTCATCGCCAATCTGGACCGGCTGAAGAGCCGTCTCGAGGAAGAGGCCGGCCGGTCGGCGCCCAAACCGCTGGCCGAAGTGCATCTCCGCTCGCCCGTCGCCAATCCGAACAAGGTCATCGGCGCGCCGGTGAACTATCGCGCGCACCACGAGGAATCCCTGGACGATACGGAAATCAGTTTCGGGCGCGAGATAAAGACCATCGACGAGTACGGGCTGTTCCTCAAGGCGAACTCCGCATTGGCCGGACCGGACGACGGCGTGGCGCTCAGGTTCGTCGACCGGCGGAACGACCACGAGGTGGAGCTTGCCATGGTGATCGGCAAGACCTGCGAAGATGTCGACGAGGCGGGCGCCCTCGACCATGTGGCGGGCTACGCCATCGGCCTCGACATGACCGTGCGGGGCACCGAAGACCGGTCCTTGCGGAAATCCGTCGACAGCTACGCGGTGCTCGGGCCGTGGCTGGTGACCCCCGACGACATCTCCGATCCGGACAAGCTGGATTTCGAGATCACCGTCAACGGCGAGGTCCGCCAGAAATCGAACACCGATAAACTGATCTTCAGCTGCCGCAAATTGATCGCCTACGCCACCCGGTTCTTCACCCTCCATCCGGGCGACGTCATCATGACCGGCACGCCGGAAGGCGTCGGGCCGGTGGAGCCGGGCGATACCATGGTCGCGGCCGTGGACGAGGTGGGCCGGATGATTGTAAAGGTCCGGGCGTATTAGGGTCCGGATTCATTTGAATTGCGTCATGTCGGCGGCCCCGACCCGGTGGTCCACGTCTCGGGGCCCGGCCATGACGGCTTGCGGGTGAGCGGACTACCAGCCGGTGGCGAGGCGGGCAGCGTTTCGTGCAGCAAGGCGGCACGCCGGACCTCCTCCCACTCGGAATCCGAAAAGCGTATCGTCCTGTTCCTGCGCGCATCCTCCGAGTCAGCGTCTTGCCGCTGAACCACAAACAAGGAGATGCCGTTCTCCCTGTACCCATTGGCCTAAAAAGCGCGAGTATGTTAACGCATTCCCAAGCTGCCAACACGCTCTTGCGCTTGCCTACATGAAGTACTAATCTATTAGTCAATTTGCATGAATTTTTATGCAAAAAACTGTCATTTTGCGTGGTATTGGGATATTATGGAAATATGAGTGCGTTGAACGAACTGAAAAAACATCTTCGCCCAGGGCAGGTTTACCGGCGTGCCGATCTCCTGCCGTGGTCAAATGCCGTGGACCGGCATCTGAAGCAGCTTGTGGAAAAGGGGACGCTTACCAAGCTGGCGGGCGGACTCTATTATTTTCCAAAGCAGACAAGCTTTGGCGCAGCGCCTGCTGATGATGAGAAGCTGGTCGAGGCGTTTCTAAAAGACCATCGCTTTTTGCTGACCTCACCCAATGCCTACAATACGCTGGGGGTGGGTTCGACTCAGCTTTACAACAAGACTGTGGTCTATAATCGCAAGCGTCAGGGGCATTTCCGTCTTGGTAAGCGTGAGTATGAGTTTCGCAAAAAGCCATACTTCCCCCTGAGCCATTCTGAGGAGTTTCTGCTCGTTGATCTCGTGGACAACATGGACCGCCTTGCCGAGCCAAAATCCTCGCTGTTGGAGAGTGTGAAGAAGCGTGCGTCGCATATGGATGCGAAGGCGCTTGCCAGAGCTGTCCGTGAATATGGGGGGGTAAAAGCGAGGAAGTTCTTTCAGTCACTTTTGGCGGACGGCACACTAGTCTATGCCCAATGACTTTCTTCACCGACATAAAGAGTTTCCGGACCTGATCCGGATTGTCGGTGAAGAACTCTCCATCGATCCAGTCCTTGTCGAAAAGGACTATTGGATTATGCACTGCCTTTATGGCCTGCAGCGGATGGGGCTTTCCTTCGAACTCAAAGGCGGAACGTCGTTGTCGAAGGGGCTTGGCATTATCGATCGCTTTTCAGAGGACATCGATATCCGCATCGAGCCGCCCGCCGGGCATAAGGTTGCCGTAAATCCGCACCAGCAAAAACCGCAACATGTGAAAAGCCGACAGGAGTTCTATGACTGGCTTGCCGTTGAAATCGAGATTGATGGCATTGCCACTGTAGAACGCGATACCGAATTTGATGATGAACAGTATTATCGCAGCGGTGGCATTCGACTCCGCTACGACAGCCACATTGGCAGCCTGTCAGGCATCCGGGATAGCGTGCTCCTGGAACTCGGCTTTGATACCGTAAGTCCGAACAGCCCACACACTATTTCATCCTGGGCATATGACCATGCTGCAGACAAAGTGGAGATCAAAGAT
Source organism: Rhodospirillales bacterium (assembly GCA_022822205.1). Lineage (GTDB taxonomy): Bacteria > Pseudomonadota > Alphaproteobacteria > Rhodospirillales > UBA2165 > JAJDXO01. The sequence continues at coordinate 14,207 of JAJECC010000164.1, forward strand.
AACCGGGCGGTAGATGTAGCCTGCTACCATCCTGGATACACCTTCGTCGAAAAGCTCCAAACGGTTTCCACCAAGTTTCGCAAGCAGCAGAAAGAAGGCAGTTCGCCGGACGAATTTATGCGGCACTACTATGATGTCTATCGCCTGCTTGATGTGCCGCCAGTGCAGGAATTTATCGGTACAGAGGATTATGCGACGTACAAGAAGAAGCGCTTTCGCACCGACGACAATCCCGTGCTCGCAGAGAATGAAGCCTTCCTTCTGAGCGATCCCAAAGTCCATGACAGCTATGCCCACGCCTATGATAGGTCGCGGGCGCTGTTCTACCGATCACAGCCGCAATTTGACCAGGTGATGACAGCGATCATCAAGGCAACGAAGATCGAGGGAATCTGACGTTCGTCCAACCCTCGTATTTGCGGTTCGCCGCGACAATTCCTTCTTCCATTGCGTCGACGAGCTGCCTTCTGGTTATTGCCAAGGCTTCCTCCATGTTCGCGCCCGACGTCACGCATGCCGGGGTTTGAGTGTTCTTGACGTACCACGATGGCAAGTATTCCTTGATGTATGCGGTGAACTCACCACAAGACATTCGCAGTTGTCGGCTGGCTTTGTTCGGTCGGCTTACAAAAAGGGAGGAAGCGATGGCCCGATGGCGGAGCCAAGTGCCGGTTGATCGCCTACGCCACCCGGTTCTTCACCCTCCATCCGGGCGACGTCATCATGACCGGCACGCCGGAAGGCGTCGGGCCGGTGGAGCCGGGCGATACGATGGTCGCGGCCGTGGACGAGGTGGGCCGGATGACCGTAAAGGTCCGCGCGTATTAGGGCAGTTTCCGGCCGCACCCCCCCACCCTCAGCCTCATCTTCACCCCCACCCTAACCCTCCCCCGTCAAGGGGGAGGGAATAGATAATCCCTCTCCCCTGGAGGGAGAGGGATGCGGAGGCTTGGCGAAGCGGCAGCTGAGCCTAGCCGTAGCTGGGTGAGGGGGAATTTTCATATCGTTCTCGCCCCCCCCTCAGCCGGTCATCAGGTCTTCGCCGACGACTGTCGGGCCGTCATAGTTGGCGCCGATCATCCGGCGCAGCTCCTTGGGTACTGAACGCGGCATCAGGTGGGAGGCGACCAGGAGCCCCGGCTTGACGTCCCGGGCCACCAATCCCAGCAGATCGGGATGGGTGTGGGTCTTAACCTTGTGGCTCTCGTCGATCTCCGGGTTGGTCCACTTGGTGTACTCGGTGCATTCGTGCACCAGAATGTCGACGCCCCGGGTGTGTTTGATGAGGTTTTCCGAGGGACAGGTGTCGCCGGAGAACGCGGCCGATTTGTCCCTGGTGTCGAAGCGGAAGCCGAACGGCATCTCCAGCGGATAGTGGTCCACCTTGAAGGCCGTCGCCGTCAGGCCGTTGGCGGTTTCCAGCGCCCGCCCCTCTTCCAGTTCGTGGACGACGATGTTGGGCTGCTCGCGTTTTTTGGTGCGGGTGATCATCCGGAGCTCGATGTCCGGGGCATGCATTTCCAGCAGCAGATCGACCATCTTCCGCAGGCCGGGCGAGCCGTAGACGTGCAGCGGCCGGTCGTCCCCCAGCACCCAGCGCATGATCACGAAGTGACCGAGATCGATGTAGTGATCGGAATGCAGGTGGGTGATGAACAGGTGATCGATTTCCTGCGGCCGCGAGCCCGCCTCGTAGAGCCGGTGGACGCACCCCGACCCGCAATCGATCTGGATCTTCTCCTCGCCCGCCTCCACCAGATAGGCGGGGCCCCGGCGGTGCGGGTTCGGAAACGGCAATCCGGT
>JAJECC010000130.1 GCA_022822205.1 Rhodospirillales bacterium
ACGTCGGCCTCGCTGTCGAAGGTGCCAATCTCCCGGCCGGTCTCGAGCTCGATGACGGTGAAGCTCGGATCCCACACCGGGACGCCCCGGAAGTGGTCCGAGCCGTGATATGAGCGCTCGGCGCACGGCCCGCAACGGGACGCGCCCTGGGACGGCGCCCCGCACGACGTGCACCGGCCGGCGGCCCGCCGTTCGGCATACAGCTCCCGGGACCGTGCGTTCTTGCGCTCCGGGCACTTGCCGGCCTCCTCGATGACGGCGCAGGGGCCGCAGCGTGACAGGCCGTCGTGCACCGGTCCGCCGCACCGGGCGCAGAGCCCCTCGGCGCGCCGCTCGTGGTACTGACGGCGCTCCGCCGCCTGGCGCTTCTCGCGGCACGGCCTGCAGGTCGTCCCGCCCTCGACCGGGGGCTGCTTGCCGCAGCGGATGCAGAGCCCCGCCTCGCGCCGGGCCTTCTGGCGCCGCTTGCTCTTGAGGCGGGCGGCGCGCCGTTTGGCTTCGATGTTCGAGCCCCCGTACGGCAGTCCCGCGGCCTTGCCCGCGGCGTATTTTGAGCGATCGGAAGCGCGGCGCTTCTCGAGGCATGGCTCGCAAGACGCGCGGCCCTCCGCCGCCGGATGCTTGCCGCAGCGCGTGCAGGCGCCCTCGGCCTGGCGCGCCGCCCGCTCCTTGCGCGACCGCTCGCGCTCATAGGCCCGTGCCCGGGAGGGATCCCTGCGCGGTTTTCCTTCCGCGCGCAGGCGGGCGTCGCGGGCGCGGCTGGCGCCGTTTTGCTTCTGGCTGCACGGCTCGCACAATTGACGATCGGGCGCGGGCGGCTGTTTACCGCACTTCGGGCAGAGACCCTGCGCGGCCCGCTCGGCGGTACGCCGGTGATACCGTTCGAGATCGGCGGGCCGGCGCTTCGCGGCGCAGATCTCACACTGGCTTCGATGGGTTGCGGGCGGGCGCTTTCCGCACTTCGTGCACAAGCCCTTCGACTTGCGCTCGGCGGCGCGCCGGTGATACCGCTCCAGGTCGCGGGCGCGCCTGGCGGCGATGTCCTGCTTCTCGCACATGGGATGTCTCCCTGCCGGGGGGTGGAAACCGGTCGAACGGCGCCCGGCCGGGGATGGGCCGGCCGGACGTCCGTCGGGCGCATATCAGCCCTTCTGGCGGCGGTCGTGGAAAAGCCCCGTGGCGAAGGAATCCCAGTACTGGACCCCGCAGTTGCGGATGTTGAGACCCGTGCAGACGATGATCTCGTTGCGGCGGGGGCGCATCTCCTTCACCTCCTTCAGGGAAGCGAGGACGCGCCTGGTCTTGCGCCGGCGGCCGCCCTTCGGCGCCCCAGCCTCGACGGGCCGGATATCGCCGTCGAGCATCGACCTGAAGCGCTCGACGACGTAGCGCGTGTCGGCGAGGCCGCCGCCGACGAGGTGGGTGAGGAACGTGGTTGCGTTGGGAGCGAATGCCTGGGCTGGCCGCATGGTACCGTCTCCGTGTTGCCGATAAGGGAAAACGGCGGCTGGATGCCCTCCCCCGGACGCCCGACCATCGTCCCGCTCACGGCCGACCCTCAACCTCTCGACGGCGGGAAGCGGGCGGGCGGCACTGCCCGAAGTGTGGATCGGCCAGAACCGGCCCGGCGTCTCACAAGAAAATGCCAAATTGGTGCACCGATTGCCGGTCCAGTTTCAGCGTCAAGACCGGCACGCACATGTAATCCTCTAAAATCCCTATGCGCAAATGGGCGATTGCGATCTATCTGCGCATCACCATCTTGAAAAGCGTATCGAGTATGAAACTTCACCGGTACCTTGGTGTCTCGCAGCCAGCGATCTCGTTCATGATGACCGCATTCGTGAAGCGTGGGCAGGATTTGTTCAAGCTCCTACAATAACAGCTTCAGTGTGAAGAAATTGGCATGGCCTGACGGCCCTGCCCTTCTCAATCTAGACCTCAACTCGTTCCGCAATTTCGATTGCGTCATCCACCTCGATACCCAGGTAGTTGACCATACTCCTGATCTTTGAGTGACCGCAGCGGGCGGCCGACAAAATGAGCGCTCCTGCACACTTCCATGCCGACCATACAGCGCGGCTGCTTCTCCCGAATAGTGCCGGTACTACGTCTTTACAGACCAACCGGCAGGGAAAGCAGCCGGTCCATCCCGTTGGAGGACGTTATCCTGCACACCATCGTCAATTGGGAGGCCTCTATCGACTAGCCGGCAAGATACGGCCGGAGCACTCGCCGAAGCCGATGGATGCAAATCCGTCCCGCGTTGCGCGACCGCGGAACGTGATCTCATCGCCGTCCTCTAGATAACGGCGAGGCTCCCCGCCAACCGAGATGTCCGCAGTGCCCTTTTCACTCAGTTCGGCGAGGCAGGCCCAAGAGCTACGCTCAACTCCCGAGACGGTGCCGCTGCCGAATAAATCGCCGGGCTCCAGATTGCAGCCGTTGCTCGTGTGATGCGCCACCATCTGAGCGGGCGTCCAGTAGGATGCCCGGAAGTTTGTCCGTGTGATGGTGACGGGCTCGGCGCCATTCTCCCGCATGCTTTCGGTGGTCCAATAGGCAAAGAGGTCGATATCGAGGCCACCGTTTGCTTGATCATCGTCATCCAGTAGATGAGCTGGTGGGACAGCATCCGGGTCACGGCTTCGTGCCGGCATTCGGAAGGGCGCCAATGCCTCGGCGGTCACGATCCACGGCGATATGGTGGTCATCAGGCTCTTGCCGAGGAACGGGCCCAAGGGCTGCCCCTCCCAGAATTGGATGGCGCGGGCCGACCAGTCGTTGAGCAAACCGTATCCGAACAAATGGTCAGCCGCCGTTTCGATGCCGATCGGCTCCCCGAGATCATTGCCCGGACCGACGAAAATTCCGAGTTCAAGCTCGAAATCCTGCGCCGGCTCCGAGCCGAACGTGACCTCGCCGTCGGGACCTGGATACTGACCGTTTGGGCGTCGCAGGGGGGTGCCGCTGATCCTGACGGTGGTCGCCCTGCTGTGATAGGCGATCGGCACCGAGTGATAGTGCTGCCGAAGATTGCCGGTCGGTGACATTCGCTTGGAATGCTCGTCCGAACATAGGAAATCCGTGAAGCTGCCAATTTTTGCCGGCAGCAACATTTCGCAATCAGCGGCCATTACCAGGCAGGCGTTGGCAGCCTGTTCGTCCTTGCTGCCCTGAGTCAGGAGGTCCGCAACCGCTTTGCGAAGTGCCGAGGCTGCCTCGTTTCCGAGCGCGAATAGAGAGTTCAATTGTGAACCCGATGCCGCGATAGCGGCGTCCTTCGCAGGTCCGGAAAACAGCCCGGCACTATTTGCGGCGGAAATGTCGAGTATGCAGTCTCCGATGGCAATGCCGCATCGGGCCACACCAGCACCGCTGCTGAAAACGCCCAGGGGGAGGTTTTGAATGGGGAAATCGGTATCTGGCTCATTTGCCGTCGCCACCCAACTCCGACGATCAGGATCGTGCGTATCGTTTATCTCAACAAGGCTCATAACGTCCCCGCCTGTTCATCGAAATAATACCGCCCGGCCGCACCGAGAACTTCCCAGCGGTCGTCTCCGGCTTCGGCGCCGAACTCCGTGTAGCAAAGGTGTACGTTGAGGACGATGCGCTCCCGGTCGATCCAATCCGCATAGGGACCGAGATCGATGTCGCGGGCGGCTTCCTCGTAGCCCATCCCCGCGTCATAGCGTTTTCGGGATTCGTTCTGAACGAACTCGATATAATCCTTGAGTCCCTGGATACCCTTCTTGTCGGTGATGGGCCCATGTCCGGGGACCACCACGTCCACATCCCAGCTCATTATCAAATCGCAGGCGTCGATCCAGTTCCGGCTCGGCCCGCACCAGATGATGGGGTGACCGTCCATGAACAATATATCGCCGGCGAAAATTACCCGATCCTCGGGGACGTAGACGACAACGTCGCCTTTGGTATGCGCCGGGCCCACCTCGATGAAACGGACCTCCTTGCCGCCGACGTGAATAGTCCGCTCACCGGAAAATGTGCTGGTCGGAAGGGTCTGAACGAAACCCTCGGGCGAAAACTTGGTCCACATCACCTCGTTGAAGAATTTCCCCGCGTCGCCGAAATTCTCCCAGTTCATCCGGATGTTGCCCCGCGGGTCGTCGGACGGTGCGGAATGCTCCTTCATCTCCTCCAAGCAAGCGTCGGAGGAAATGATCACGGCACCCTCGACCAATTGGTTTCCGAACGTATGGTCCGGATTCGAGTGGGTATTGAGGAGGGTGCCGATGCGTTCCGCCGCCGGCACCGCGCGCTTCATGGTATCCAGCATGTCGCGGGTGAGCGGCAGGTCCATCAGCGTATCGACGAGCAGGGTCTCGCCCTGGTCCTCGATCAGGCCTGCGTTGCTGTATCCCCAGCCGCCGTTGGGTTGCAGATAGCCGTAGCAGCCGTTGCCCAGGTCATGCAGGCCTTTTTCGAATGGATAGGCGCTTCCCATTACCGGATCTCACTGAATTTCGGTACCTCGCCTTCCAGCACAGTTACATCCCAATCGGGCTCCGGATTCATGAAATCGGGAATTTCGTGGGACCACATCATCATGCCGAAACGGGGATCCCAGACCCGCGGCTTCCATTCGTCGGTCAGGTAATCGATGTCCGTCAGGTATTCGGATTCACCGCCGCCCGGGTTGTTGGCGTAATAATTGATGGCCGACGAAATGCGGTGGCGGCTGATACCCATAAAACTTCCCCATCCCTGCCGTTGAAGGTAGTTGGCTCCGACCATGAGTTCGTCGATATTTTCGACGCCGAACGACACATGATTCCAGGTGATGCCTTTGGCCTTTACCTGTTCCGAATCCATGATGAAGATCGAATGATGATCCTGACGGCCATCCGCGAGCAGGAAGGTGGCAAGGCCGCGGGAAATATCGGTCACGCGGAAATTGAGCACATCGACATACCAGGCTTCGATCGTATCGATATCATCCTTGGGCGCGGTGTATCCGATATGGTGGATCAGGCGCGGCTGGGCACGCTCGTACCACTTTCGGTTGGCGTCCCAGCGCTGGACCGTATCGACGGTGTTGGTTGGGACATGCTCGCCCGCGATAACATTGCGTTCGAAGACGCGAAAGCCGAGCGGGATGCCCACGGCGTCCACGGTGTGAAGGGTTCCGTCTTCGTCACGGCTGACCTCGCCTTGTGCAGCGAGTTTCTTCTCCAGCTCATCCAAATTCTCGGCGTTATCGACGCCCCAGATGGTTTCTCTCACGCCGGGGCGTTCCAACACATTTTCCCGAAGTGTCGGATCGGTCATGTGCCGAATAAGGATGGTGGCGCCTTCGGCAACGCTGAAGTCGGCACCTTTGTCATCTTCGCGGTCAAGCGTGAGTCCAAAATCCACGTAAAACCTTTTGGCCTCCGCGACATCCGGGACGCCGTAGATCAATGAGGCGATACCGTTAATTGCCATAGTCCTATCTCCTGATTTTCTGCTCTCATCTCCTGTAGGCCGTCGACCCTAGAAGGGCGCGGCCAGCCTTTTGGCGGTTTCGGCCCCTTGCTTGGCCATCATTTCCCTGACCGGCGGCGGGAAGAATTTGGGTTCATCGCTCTCTTCATCCCGGGTCAGGTTTTGTCCGGTCTCGAACGAACCGTCCTGAACGAACTTTGCCCGTTCATACCGGCGGTCGAACCACGCGGCGACGGCCTCTTGCCAGCCATCGCCCTTCTCCAATTCGTCGGCGAACGCAACGGCGTCTTCAATTCCCATGGAGCCCCCTTGGGCCCAGAACGGACAGGCGGCGTGCGCCGCGTCCCCCATGATCACGACACGGCCCTTGTGCCAAGGTGCGGGCAGCCGGACCTCTTCCATCACCGTGTAAAGAACGTCCTCGGGCCCAAAATCAAGCTTCAAAAGATCCGGCACCGGTCCGCCGAAGCAGGCAAATTTTTGTCGAAACGTGTCGGCGACGGTTTCTTGCGGCGGCCGCTCCGTGGTCGATGCTTTACCGACGCCGGCGAAATAGAACTCCGTGTCGCTGACCGGGATGATGCCGAGCGTCTTCCCGTGTCCCCAGAGCCATAGTGGCCGGTCCATGGTATCCGGCCTGGGCAGGACCAAGCGCCAATTGCAAAATCCGGCGAACTCCGGGTCGTGTCCAGGAAACACCATGTCGCGGGTTTTGGAGCGGAGACCGTCGCACCCTATGACCAGACTGTAGGCGCCTTCGGTGCCATCCGAGAAACTTACGTCAATTCCGTCCGCGGTCTCATTGAGCGCCTCGATGGTCGTGCCCATGCGAAGCGGAACACCACTCGCTTCCAATCGCCGATGGAGAACTTCATGAAATGCCTCGCGGCGGATGGCCACGTTTGAAGGGTAACCTTCACCAACAATATTGATGTCCGGCGGCGCGAGGACGACCTCGCCGAGCGTATCCAGGAAGTGAATGTTCTTCTCCGGATCATAAAATCCGACTTCTCCCATCTCTTCGACGATACCGATGTCCAGTAGGGCGCGCAGGCCAGTCCCCTGGATTAGAATACCGGCCCCGGCGATATCGAAATTGTCTTTGATCTCGACGATCTCGCAATCGATGTTGCGCTTCGCCAGGGAACAAGCCAGCACCTGCCCGACAATACCGGCGCCGACGATTAGAACTTTGTCCAATTTGACCATCTTATTCTCCCTCCACGATGGGATTCTCAAGTGTTCCCAGACCCTCTATCTCAATGCGGCAAACGTCTCCCGGCTGCAGAAACGACTTTGCCACGTGCCCGACCCCGCTGCCGGTTCCGGTTGCGATGACATCGCCGGCCAGAAGCGTGAAGTGTTCAGCCAATGCTTCGATCAATTCCGGCACAGTGAAGATCATCAGTTCGCTGTGGGTATCCTGACGCAGTTCGCCGTTGATAAACGTGTTGATCCTCAGATTTTGCGCATCGGGAATTTCGGAGCGCGGCGTGATCCAGGGCCCCATAGGGGCGGACGTATCGAAGGATTTCTGCCACAGCCAGTCCGTTTTCAAGGCCGGCCAATCCTCCCGCCACAGGAAATCCCGTGCCGACAGGTCATTGACGATGGTGTAACCGGCGACATGGTCCAGCGCATTGTCGCGACTGATGTTGCGTCCGGACTTTCCGATCACCACACAGATCTCGGCTTCCCAGTCCAACTTCTGTGTGATCCTCGGGCGCTTGATTTCATCGCCGGGCCCGATAACGGTCTGGCGGACCACCTTGTTGAAAAAGTACGGGTTCAGGACTGACTTGTCCGCCTCCCTGCCCGACATCTCCTTGAAGTGGTCGCTGTAGTTGGCGCCGGCGCAGAAGATGTTGCTCGGATACAAGAGCGGCGCCGCTAGATTGACATCGGCGAAATCAAGGTCCGCTTTATCGGTTGCCGCCAAACTCTCCAATTTCGGCAACGCGTCATCCCAGTTCCGGACCAGCGCGATCGTCGAGCTTGCGTCGTAATCGCCGTCAGCCAGCGCCGATCCAACATCGACGACAACTTCGCCGACCTTGAGTCCGGCGCGGGGCTCGGTAGTTCCGTTGGCGGTGTAGTTAATCAGGCGAAAACTCATTTCGGTCATCCCAATCAGAACATCGTCGATGGCAGCCACAGGGTCAGCGCAGGGATAAGCGTCAACAGGGCGAGTTTGATGAAGGCGGAAAATACGAAGGGCATGACACCCTTGAACACGGTGGCCAGCGGCACGTCCGCGCCTGCCATTGATTTGAGAACAAACACGTTGATCCCGAACGGCGGCGTGATCACCCCGATTTCGACCACCGCCACCATGATGATGCCCCACCAAATGAGATCGAAACCGAGATCGGTGATAAGTCCCGCCAATATGGGGACGGTAATGATCAGGATCGCCCACGCCTCCATCACCGCGCCCAGGAGCACGAAGATCACGAGGAAGATTGCGATTACGGCCGTGGGGGCGATCTCCAATCCGCCCACCGTATCGGCCAGCAGCTCGGGCAAACCGGTGATACCGATAAAGAACGAGAAGGTGAGCCCGCCGATAATGAGCGCATAAACCATCGCGGTGATGGCCGCCGTTTCGCCCATCACCCGCCAGAATTCGGTGCCTTTCAGTTTGCCGCGGGAAAGAGCGATCAAGAATGCGCCCACCGCGCCGACCGACGCCGCTTCGGTTACCGTAAAGATGCCGGTGTAAATACCGCCAAGCACCACGGTAAACAGCATGATCACGGTGACGCCCCGACGCAGCGCAGGCGCAATTTTCGCCCAGGCAATGCGCGTCGCTTCGGGCGCAGCTCCCGGCGCAAGTCGGACATACGCGGAAACCGTCGTCATATAGAGAAACGCGGCTATGATGCCGGGAATGATCGCCGCGACGAACAGCTGCCCGATGGAAACTTCGGTCAAAAAGGCGTAGACCACCAGGACACCGGACGGCGGAACCAATGCCCCCAACGTGCCGCCGGCCGCGATGCAGCCAGTCGAAAGACTCGTCGAATAGCCTCGGCGGTTCATCTCGGGAAGCGCCACCCGGCCAATGGCGGCGGCCGTGGCAATGGAAGATCCGGTAACGGCGCCAAAGCCGGCACACCCGCCAATGGTGGCCAAGGCCAGACCGCCCCTGAGTCCGCCAAATATGGCATGCGCCATGTTGTATATATCGTCCGCCAGGCCAGCCGCCGAGGCGAGCACGCCCATCATCAGGAACAGTGGCAGCACGGAAATCTGGGAGTTGGTCAGGAACTCCTCTGCTTCGCCGCCAAACACATTCATCGATTGGCCTGGTCCGAGGAGTAAGGCGATGCCGATAATGCCGAGCAATGCGGTCGATGCCGCAATCGGCAGGATGAGGAGCAGCATCACCCACACGAGGCCGAAGATGATGAATGCCACCGCCGACGGAGACGCCTTGGCGGCACCGGCAAGCATCGCCACGCCGTCGTCGAATCCCCATAACACCAGGATTGAGGCAAGAACGACGCCGGCCATGAGACCCACCAGAGAACGGTCAATGTTGTCCACGGATCCTGCAACCTGGACTCGGATAGCTTTTGCGCACTCGACGCCGATCACGGCAAATTGGAATACGGCCCCGAGCGCGACGAGGACCGCGACCATCCAGATGAACGGCCAAATGGGAATTTCGAGGATGGTGCTCGAATTGCGCGTCGCGGTCAGTTCCTCGGAGATGGCGCCAAGGCGCCAGGCAAGAAGAGCGAACATCCAGAACAGGATGACCGCGCCGATAAACTTCAGCCATGCGGTCATCTTCTCCCCGAATTTGTCGGCCAGCAGATCGACCGTGATGTGCACCCTCTGGGTGAGGCCGGCCGGAAAACAGGCGGCGATGGCGACGGGAAAGAACACCTCGGTGATCTCGTTCATCCCTGCGATCGGCTTGCCGAACAGCGCCCGCAAAATGACGTCGGCGATCGTCACGGACGCGATCAGCAGCATGGCAAGCACGCCGCCGAACGCGATCCGCCGGGAAACCGTCGATCCCCACTTATCGACGGTTGAGAACGCCCATTCCATCGGCCCGATTGCCGGTTGGTCTACTTTCCGCCGCGGATGGCAGCGATCTCGGACCGGAATGCGGCAATCACTTTCGCGCCGTCCGGCGTTGATTTCTTCCATTCCTCAACGACGGGACCGATGGTCTCACGCCATTTCGCGACCTCACTGGGAGGCATCGATGCGAAAGTATGCCCAGGCATCTTGGATACAGCGGCCCGGCTTCCGTTACCGACGCGGTCCCAGAACTTTGCGAAGTTGAGGGTAAATCCCTCTCCGGAGTTGGCGTCGATAGCGCGGCGGCCGCCCGCCGGCAGGGCGTCGTACCCCTTCTTGGACATGAACACCATCGCGGTGCCGGAGCCCAACGGCAGGTCAAAGTGATGTTTGGTCACCTCGAACAACTTGAAGGGCATGAAAGCCGTCCACACCATCCACACGCCGCTGACCGTGCCGCGGTTCAGGCCCTGATACATTTCCGGAAGTCTTAACGAGATTGGGGTTCCCCCAATTCTCTGTAGAACGCCGGAGGAGACCCTGTCGCCGACCGCGATTTTCATACCCTTCACGTCTTCCAAGGACTTTATCGGCTTGTCTTTGGAGTGGAGCGTGGATGGGGGAAAAACGATTATCGCAAGAGGCTTGACTTCGTGGTACTCGGAGGTAGTCACGCCCTTTTCATAGAGGCGCCAGAGCGCGAGCGAAGCTTCTTCGGATGTGTTGGCTTCGAACGGAATAGCAGTGACTGTCGACCGCTTAAACCGGCCTTTCATCAAGGACTGCACGCCCCAGCCGATTTGCGCAACGTCCGCCTGAACCCGCTCGTAGACATTGAACGGCGATACCAGTGAACGACCGGCTTTGACCTCCACATTGATCTCGCCGCCTGACTCCGCACTTACCTTTTTGGACCAGGGGATAAAGATTTGCTGGACAAGGTGCGCCCGTGGCGGACTGCCCACACCGAAGTTGACCTGCTTTTGAGCCGCCGCCGACTGCGGAAACGCTGTCAATAATACCGCGGCGGAAACCGCACCAATAAGAATTGCCTTCATCGGAACTCTCCCGTCTCAGAACTGATTCCAATTCCGGAACCTTCTCCACGGACGAAGCGGTCCCACGCTTGGGAGCGATAACCGCCTTATGGAGTAGTCCGGATTTAGCCTCGCGAAGCCCTTGGCGGCATACCGTGACCGCGAGCTCTCTTACGGAGAAGAGTATCGGCATCTTGTAGTATTCGAGAAATTTCTTTTAACTATGAGAACTATCATTATTGGTGATAATGAGTGGATGCGCTTTCATCGGCTTGATTTGAATCTTCTGGTTGTCCTCGACGCCCTCATCACGGAACGCAATGTCAGCAGGGCGGCGGAACGCCTGAACCTCACCCAGCCGGCAAATTGACATCGGTGAAATCAAGGTCCTCTTTCCCAGTTGCCGCCAAACTCTCCAACTTCGGCAACGCGTCCTCCCAGTTCCGGACCAGCGCGATCGTCGAGCTTGCGTCGTAATCGCCGTCAGCCAGCGCCGATCCAACATCGACGACAACTTCGCCGACCTTGAGCCCGGCGCGGGGCTCGGTAGTTCCGTTAGCGGTGTAGTTAATCAGGCGAAAACTCATTTCGGTCATCCCAATCAGAACATCGTCGATGGCAGCCACATCGCGATTGCCGGGAACAGCACGAGCAACGCCAATTTGATGAATGCGGAAAAGACGAAGGGCATGACGCCTCGGAAGACTGTGCTCAGCGGCACCTCCGGACCCACAAGAGACTTTAGAACGAAGACATTCATCCCGAAGGGCGGCGTGATCACACCGATCTCGACGACCGCCACCATGATGATGCCCCACCAAATGAGATCAAATCCCAGATCAGTGATTAGGCCGGCCAGTATAGGAACTGTAATGATCATGATGGCCCAGGCCTCCATGACGGCCCCGAGCAGCACGAAGATCACCATGAATAGTCCGATTATCGCTTTCGGCGCGAGGTCCAGCTCACCCACGTTTGTCTTCAAAAGCTCAGGTATGCCTGTAATGCCGATGAAAAAGGAAAATGTAAGGCCGCCCACAATTAAGGCGTAGATCATAGCTGTGATGGAAGCTGTTTCGCCCATCACCCGCCAGAATTCGGTGCCTTTCAGTTCGCCCCGGTACAAAGCAATGACAAAGGCTCCGACTGCACCGAAGGAGGCGGACTCTGTAACGGTGAATACACCAGAATAAATGCCACCGAGGACGACCGTGAATAACGCGATGACTGTCGTGGCTCTCCGAAGAGCAGGCCAAATCTGTTCCAGATCAAACGTGCTCGATTTTGGCGCCGATTCTGGGACAAGGCGGACATATGTGCTGACCGTCGCCATATAGAGTAGGGTCGCCAAGATGCCAGGAATTATAGCTGCGATGAAAAGCTGACCAATGGAAACTTCCGTAAGGAATGAATAGACAACTAATACGCCTGACGGAGGAATTAATGCACCAAGTGTGCCGCCTGCGGCAATGCAGCCGGTTGATAAACCCGTGGCGTACCCGCGTTTGTTCATCTCCGGCAGAGATACCCTGCCGATCGTTGCTGCAGTCGCAATCGATGAGCCAGTTACAGCGCCGAACCCGGCGCAGCCGCCGATGGTCGCGAGACCGAGGCCACCTCGAAGTCCGCCAAACAAGGCGTGGGCAAGATTGTAGATATCGTCGGCCAAACCTGCGGCTGAGGCCAGCACGCCCATCATGAGGAAAAGCGGCAGCACTGAAATTTGGCTGTTGGTGATAAATTCAACAGCTTCAGTCCCGAATACATTCATCGACTGTCCAGGTCCGAGGAGCAAGGCGATGCCGATCACCCCCAGTAGCCCGGTTGAAGCCGCTATGGGAATGATAAATAAGAGTAGTACCCAAACTAGGCCAAATATGAGAAAGGCGATTGTTGACGGTGACGCTTGGGCCGGTTTTGCGAGTAGGTTTGCGACGGGCTCAAACCCCATAATCACGACGGCCGTTAGCAAAAGCGCGCCAATTAAATAGAATACCAAGAGGCCATCTATTGACCGCCGGGCCTTCAATTTCAGCGCGTTGATTAGTTCCACGCCAAGAACGACAAACTGGAACGCAGCCCCAAGGGCGACGAGACCAGCTACCGCCCAGATAAAAGGCCCTTCAGGGAGTTGCAAAATTGACGTTTTGTCACCCCTGCCTCCGATATGGTCCGCGATGTTTCCTAAACGCCAGGCGAGAAGCGCAAACATCCAAAAGAGGAGCAGAGCCCCAATAACTTTGAGCCATGCCGTAAATGTTTCGCGATACCTGTCTGCGAGTAGATCGACCGTGACATGAATCCGCCGGGTTAGACCCGCTGGAAAACAGGCTGCAATTGCGACGGCAAAGAACATTTCGGTGATCTCGTTCATCGCTGGCAATGGGGAATCGGCGATGGCCCGCAATGCGACGTCGAGAATGGTGATCGACGCAATGATCACCATCCCCAACACGCCGGCAAAGGCGATGCGTCGTGTGAGCGCGATTCCCCACTCATCAAGAGTGGTGATCAATCTTTCCATTGGATCAGCGCCCGGAGTTAAAAGCCGCTATTTACTCTTCCTAAATGCGGCGATTTCGGCGCGGAATGCAGCCAGTACTCTTTCACCGTCAGGAGCTTCTTTAACCCATTGGGTGACGACCGGTTTCATTTTTTCTTTCCAGGCTGCAGCGACTTCCTGGGAAGCTGTCGTAATGACATGGCCCGGCATCTTTGAAATCTTCGCGCGAGCGAACTTGGCTGAGCCATCCCAGAATTTGCCCATTCTATGACTAAACTTCGCTCCGGAATTAGCATCGACCACACGGCGTGCTTTCGTAGTAAGGCCATCATATGCCTTGTTCGACATGAACACCATGGCGGTCCCGGAACCAAGTGGGATTTCATAATGATGCCTGGTCACTTCGAACAGTTTGAACGGCAGGAAGGCTGTCCAGACCATGACGTTTCCGTCGACCGTGCCCCGATTGAGGCCTTGATACATAGCGGTCAGAGACAGCGAAATCGGTGCGGCACCGGTTGGCTTGATCGTATTTGCAGCAATCCGGCCCCCGGTCGCAATTTTTAGCCCTTTCAGATCCTCAAGAGATTTGATGGGCTTGTTCTTAGTGTGCACGGCATTGGGCGGAAACACGATGATAGAAAGGGGCTTTACCTCATCATACTCCATTTTGGTAATTCCCTTTTCATAGAGGCGCCAAAGGGCTACGGACGCTTCTTCGGCGTTATCTGCCTCAAAAGGCAGCTGCGCCACGCCGGAACGCCGGAACTTTCCGCCCATCAATTCCTGAACGCCCCAACCAATCTGCGCAACGTCAGCGATCACCCGATCATAGACATTGAGCGGACTAGCAAGGGTTCTGCCCGGCCTGACAGCAATGTTCAAATCTTCACCGGCTTCGTGGCTCACCTTTTTCGCCCAAGGCGTCAAAACTTTGGTGAGAATGGGCGCCTGAGGCGCCGTTGGCACGGCCAGGTTTATATTCTGGGCAAACGCCGGAATGGCCAGCGTTGAACCGATAAACGCTGCCGTGACAGCCGTAAGTGTGTGCTTTTTCATGAGAATGCTCCCTAATACCTAACGAGAAATGTCCTCTGGAACTGAAACAGTTCCGGCGAAACCTGTCTGTCTAATGGCCCATTCGATTGCGGGTCCGTTGTACGAATGAGAGTAGCGTCGCCATTTGTATTCCTGAAATATTTTAAATCTATACAAACTATAAATAATGGTGATATGTTGCCGGATGCGATTTCACCGGTTGGATTTAAATCTCCTAGTCGTCTTGGACGCGTTGCTGGCAGAAAAGAATGTGAGCCGCGCTGCCAGCCGGCTCAACCTGACCCAACCTGCAATCAGTAATTCACTCTCCAAACTCCGTCAGCATTTTGAGGACGAGCTCCTTGTAAAGCTTGGCCGCCAGATGGTGCCAACCCCTCTCGCCGAATCACTGCGTAAACCGGTGCGCGAAGCGCTCGTTGATCTTCAGGCCATTGCGGAATCCCGTCCCAGCTTTGATCCCGCCACCGTGGAGAAGGTATTTCATATTGTGGCGTCCGACTATGTTGCGGCGACACTGCTTCCGGCGGCGGTCGCCCGTCTGGCCGAGATTGCCCCTGGCGTGAGTATTCATACCCTGCCCGTGTCGGAACCCACGGTCGGATTGCTGGCTCGGGGCGAAGTGGATTTTCAGATAATTCCAGAGGAGGCGACCCTGTCCGACCATCCTCACGAACTCCTGTTTGAAGACCGCTATGTCTGTATTGCTTGGTCCCGAAACAGATTCATTCAGGATCCGCTAAGCCGGGAACAATATCTGAGTGCCCGCCATGTGATCACCACATTCGATAGCGAGCGGATGCTGGCGTTCGATGAAGCATATGTTCAGCGACAGGGCTGGCGCCGCGACGCGGTGGCGCAGTTGCCGAGTTTTACGCTGTTGCCGTTTTATGTGATTGGCACCGGCCAAATCGCGACCATTCATGAACGCCTTGCCCGCCTTTACGCCAAGACGATGCCGTTGAAAGTGATCACGCCGGAGATTGATTTTCCGCTGCTCCGCGAGCGCATCCAATGGCACCATAACCGCGAAAACGACCCGGCCAATATCTGGCTCCGAGAGTTTCTGATCGACGTCGCTGCCGAAGTCTGAATTCCTGGTATCACCTATTGTGATAGGCATCATCACATCCGGGAATTTGGAGAATATATTGTCGGGCCGCTAGTCTGACTGCAGACACGGGAGGA
The DNA here is from genome assembly GCA_022822205.1 of Rhodospirillales bacterium. Taxonomy (GTDB): domain Bacteria; phylum Pseudomonadota; class Alphaproteobacteria; order Rhodospirillales; family UBA2165; genus JAJDXO01. The sequence continues at coordinate 15,274 of JAJECC010000130.1, forward strand.
CACGCCGTGCCAAAGCGGCCAAATTTCTTGTTCATCGTCACCGACCAGCAGCGTGCAGACCATCTGGGCTGCTATGGCAATCCCATCCTGCGGACGCCGAACATTGACGGCCTTGCCGGGTCGGGTTCGCGTTTTGACCGGTTCTATGTCGCTTCCCCGAGCTGCCAACCCAATCGCGCCAGCATAATGACGGGCCGCATGCCGTCCCTGAACGGCGTGCGGAACAATGGCCTGCCGCTGCCCCTCGAAGCGACGACATTTGTCGAAATTCTACGGGCGGCCGGGTACCGGACCGCTCTTCTGGGAAAGTCACATCTGCAGAACATGACCGGCAACCCGCCGGTCCAGGAGAGAAACATCGAAGAGGGTCTCGATCAGCCGGCAGCGCAGTTGCTGGAGGCTGAGATCGATGGGCGCCGCACCGACGAGTACGAGCTGGAAAACGAACAGAATTGGCCCGCGCCGGCGATGGAACGCCGCTCCGAGCCCTACTACGGTTTCGAGCATTTTGAGATTTGCACCAATCACGGCGACGAGGTGGCTGGGGACTACCTCTATTGGGCACGGGAAAGAGACCCTGATTTTGACCGATTGCGCGATCCCGAGAACGCCTTGGACCGGGGTAACTACAGCGCCCCGCAGGCCCGCCGGACCGCCATCCCGGAGGAGCTTTACCCGAGCGCCTATGCCGCGGACCGCACCATCGCCTTTCTCGAAAGTCACAAAAACGAAAATCCGGATCGGCCCTTCTATATCCAGATGGGAATTCCCGATCCGCACTATCCGTTCACGCCGCCCGGCCGGTATTGGGGATTATATGATCCAGAAGACATGGAGTTGCCCGCCAACTTCGAAGTCTCGCCCACGCCCCTCCAGGCGGGTTTAAAAAATAGGTTGGCCGAAGGGAAAGCCTTCCGGGAGGGGCATGCGACCTTCGCCGTAACCGAGCGGGAAGCCAGGGAGATCATCGCCCTGACCTACGGCATGATCGCCCTGATCGACGATTGCGTCGGGCGGGTCATGAAAGCCCTTCGCCGGTTGGACTACGACCAGGACACCATCGTGATCTTCACGTCGGACCACGGCGATCACATGGGCGATCACGGAATCATGCTGAAGAGCCCGATGCATTTTCAGGGTCTGACACGTGTGCCCTTTATCTGGCGTGATTTAGGTGACGGCGGAGGAACGGATCAAACGCTCGCTAGCTCCATTGATCTCGCGCCGACAATCCTGCGCCGTGCGGGTATCCAACCCAATAACGGGGTACAAGGCCGGGATCTGTTGAACCAGGATTTGGCCCCCGACAGTTTGCTGATCGAAACAGACCATCCTTTCCCGGGCGGGCCGCCCAACCCCCGCACCAGGACGCTCATGACCAAAGACTGGCGAATGTCCGTGCATCAGGGGTTCGAGTGGGGCGAACTCTATGATCTCACCAACGACCCCGGTGAAACCACAAACTTGTGGACCGATGATCAACACGGCGGCGTGCGGGCCGAACTGACCGAAAGACTGCTTCGCCGCATGATGGAGATGCAGGAAAACTCACCGCTTCAAACGGGCCTGTCGTAAGGGACACCAATCATGCCGAATTCAGAAATAGCCAAGGTCATCGCACTCGAAGAGCATTATTGGGATTCCGAAGTCGTCGAAGCCTGGGGTCCGGCGAAGGGAAAACAGCCCGCGGAGCAACTTCTCGAGGTGGGCGACAAGCGCATCGCCGACATGAATGCAGCTGGAATCGATATGCAGGTTCTTTCCCTGGGTGCGCCCGCCATGCAGGCATTCGACGCCGGGACGGCGGTGCCGTTGGCGACAGCGGCCAACGACCGGTTGAAGAGTATCATCGACACCCGCCCGGACCGCTTCGCCGGATTTGCCGCGCTGCCGACCGCGGCGCCCGAGGCCGCGGCGGACGAATTGGAGCGCGCGGTGAAGGATCTGGGGTTCTGCGGCGCCATGCTCCATGGCCTCTCCCACGAGCAGAAGTGGCTCGACCTGCCCGAATTTTGGCCGATCTACGCCCGAGCCGAAGCCCTCGATGTTCCGATCTATTTCCACCCGGCGCTGCCGCACCCGGCAGTGGTGGGGGCCTATCTCAAGGACTATATCCAGGACTACCCCGAGTTCATCCACGCCGGCTGGGGGTTCACCATTGAGACGGCTACCCAAGGCGTTCGCCTCGTGCTGTCCGGTGTCTTCGACGAGCACCCCGGGCTGAAAGTCATCCTCGGCCATCTGGGCGAGGGGCTGCCGTTCCTGCTGTGGCGCATCAACCATGCCTTTTCGCGGGGCGCCAACAAGACGACCCCTTTCAGGGAGATATTCCAGCGCCAGTTCTACGTCACGACGAGCGGTAACTTCTCCGACCCGGCTCTGCTGTGCACGCTCATGGAGATGGGCGCAGACCGGGTCATGTTCTCCGTCGACTACCCCTACGTCCAAAACCACGAGGGAACGGAGTGGATGAAGACGGTCTCTTTATCTGACGAGGACCTCGCCAAGATTTACGGCGGAAATGCCGAGCGGTTGCTAAAAATTTAAGGACCCTACGAATCTTGGGCCCTTGACCCCTCTTGACTAGCGCCCCGAAAAATCAGCAACCAGTTTTTCCGAGTTCTCTGATGGTCGGGAGATGTGCTGTTGATCACTTTGACGGCAGTCTCGGTGTTGCGTGCAATCGCCGAATCTAGCAGCGCCTTAACGGGCCCAAGCTCGCATCCGGTCCGGTTGCCGGCGCGCGCACCGGCTCTGCGGCCGCCCCCACATCCCCCGCAATTCATGCCCCGGGTGGCGCATGCGCCGCCTCCCGTTCGAATCAAAATGTCTGCCAATAGTTTGCCAGCTTGCCAAATCAATCGTCTCGCCGAATCAAAAAAGACATTAAAAAATCCATATTTTCAATGACTTACGGTGGTTTCGGGGGGCACAGCCATCTATACCGAACGAAGTTCATTTGGAAGAAGTCGTGATTGGGACAGGGTGTATCCGCCCTGCCCCGCCGGTGTTCAAATCTCAATCCTCCCGGCAATTTCGATTGCGTCATCCGCCTCGATCCCCGGGTATTTTGACCGTACTCTCGAACCTTGAGTGACCGGATAGCGGTTGGGAGGCTAAAAGATTGCCGGTCTTCCGGCCCTAATTTCCGGCATATTTACCCGTCAACTGCGGTGCGATCTGATTTCGGATTCCTTCGTGGCCCGCAAGCTCGCGTTCCAAATGGGTTTCGCGTGTCCACGTCCGCTTGAGATCGTCCCGGATCGAAATCCGGAGTTTTCCCAGTCCTTCGACTTCCATCTCAATTCGGTCGCCGTCCATGAAGGCGTGCAGGCCTGCGTGGTTGGTGCCCATCGCCAGAATATCGCCTGGATACATCGTATGAATTGATGTCACCCAGGCGACGCATCTGGCGATCGGATAGGCCATGTCGTCGGTGTTGTAGTCCTGGCGCAGTTCCCCGTTGTTCCACAAACGCACTTGCACTTTCTGGGGGTCCTCGATCTCATCCTTGGTAACCAAGAATGGCCCAATGGGGGCGAATGTGTCGTGTGACTTCATCGCATAATAGATATTCCGATCCGGCCCCAAGCCCCGCGCCGATCCGTCGATGAAGTTGGTATATCCGAAGAGGAAGTCGAAAGCGTCCTCCTCGGGAACGTTTCGCGCTTCTTTTCCAAACACGACGGCAATCTCCGCTTCTCCTTCGAAGACTTTGGCCGGAAGGTCCGGCAGGACCATTTCATCCCCATCGCCAATGACCGAGGACGCCGGTTTCGTAAAAGCATTGATCGTCGGGAATTCCTTCCGTCTGCCGTTCTCTAGATAGTTTACGGCCATGCAAATGATGTTCTCGGGCCTAGGAATTGGGGGACGAATATGGACACTGTCCAATGGCACGCCACCCGACGATGCCGCAGCCTCCAATTGTTCTCGGCAGGCGCCAAAGTCGGCGATTACGGCACTGATCAAATTTTGTGGGCTGAGGCCGGGCGGGTCTTCGAACAGATGAGTCACATCGACGATCGTGTCACCGCGAACGACCCCAAACGAGAAGTCATCAAAGAAAGCTAGTTTCATATACTTTCCCCTGGCCTCTGTACTTGAGCCATCGGTCAAAACTCGTCCCCGCCGTCATCGCGCGGCTAATCGCCTGATGACGGCGGGAACGGGTGTTCGGCTACTTGCCCGTCATGAAGCTGCGGGCGCGATTCAGCACGTTCTCAGGCATGCCGTAAGCATCGTTGATGAACTTCGTGATCTCAGCACCCGTTGTGAGTGCGATCGGATCCGGAAGTTTAGCTTTCACCTCGGCAACGTAAGCCGGATCGGCCACCGTATCCGCCACTGCCTTGCGGAGGGCGGCAAGACGGGCGGCAGGCACACCCGCCGGTACGGCATAGGGGCGTGACATTTCCTCGACGCCGAAGATCGTCCGGGCAATCCGTTTGTCAATCGGATCCTTGATGTCGTCGATGGCCATAGGGACGCCCATCGCCTTCAATTCCGGATCCGGTTTGACCGCGAGCTGAGCGATGACGTGAATGACACCCGAGCCCAACAGGTGCTTTTCACGGCGCTTCAGCGAAGCCCAGGAATAGCCCAGCCGGCCATGGATTTCGTTCTGTTCAAGCGCCAGATTGAGACGCCGCCCGCCTTTGTATCCAAGCACAAGCTTGAACTTTGTACCTGCGGTGGCATTCAGCATTCGCGCATAAGCGGAGCTCGACGCGCCGGCGCCAGTCGAACCGACGGTCATCTCGATCTTCTTGGCCTCCGCCCAGTTCTTGGCCGGGGCGTCCTTGCGGAAGAATGCAATCGCCGTCGGGCGGCGGGTCGGGCTGCCAAGCCATCCCGCGGTCCGCGGATCATATTTGGCGCCCTTTGCGTTCCACAAAGGCGCCAACAGAGCCCCTGCCGAGAACAGACCGATCACAGTTCCATCCTTGTCGGCCGCATTGAACACGAAATTGGCTGCACGGAGCGTTCCTGCGCCCGGCTGGTTTTTGGAGACAATTTTCGGTTTGCCGGGAATATGGTTCGCCAGGTGCTTGATGAAGACATTGACGCTGGCCTGTGCGGGGCCGCCGGTCGGGAACCCGTTGATCAGCGTAATTGTCTTTCCTTTGTAGAAATCGGCGACCTCGTCCGCCGACGCGGCTGAGGCCGCCAAGGCGAAGCCAGCCACCGCCACCATGCCGAGACCGGTAAGGCGCACGAAATTGGCCCGTGGCTCTGTGATTGCTCTAGTGTGTTTCATCGATCTACCTCCTCTGGTGTTTAGCGTTTGGTTGCGATTGTTGGTACGGCGAAAATCTCATACGGATGGGATGAACCTCATTGCCGGTAAAAGCTTGCCAAGAACCGTCTGCGGCCAGGGCAGCGCCAGGAACTGGTCAAAAACGACATACATGAACAGGGTCAAACCCGCCGCCATGCTGACGACCAAAGACCAGGTTTCCCGGCGCTCGAGGCGCATATACAGCATGACAAAGAGAGGAACCGTGGGCAGAAGCCCGATTAACGCGGTCGATGCCAAGAAGCCGAGCATCCAACCGAGAAATGCGGCCGCCCGGCGCAACACAGTCCGGGTCGGCAAGTGGTCCGTCCCGGCGGAAATGTCCATGTGACGGGATTGCTGGACGTCCGGCGCGATGGGTCCATCGAGGGCGGTCTTTCCATGCATGCCGCTCCGGCGGCAGCTCAGATTCACCAAGCTCAGAACTGAGAATATGAGTGTCCCGGTGCCGATGAGAGCGGGCACCATCTTGGCTCCCCTGGGCCAGTCGATCGACGCGATAAGCATCGCGCCCAGCAATCCGAAAACCGCCAGATAGAAGAGGTCGCCGGGAAAGAACTGCGGCCGTCCGAACTGGCTGACGATGTTCCGAAGCCCGCCTTGGGAGCGCAGCTCCCGCAGGAGCGGTTGCGAAAAACCGATCAGCGCCATCACCAGCACTACCATGACGATGGGCCGGGTAATCCAGTCCATCCCAAATCGGGTTACCGACACGAACAGGTTCTGTTCGATGATCAGGCCTAGTACGAACCCGAGGATCAGCGGTGGGCGCGGCCATTTCAGCTGCTTCATCGTCCAGCCGATGACACCGAAGGCCAGCAGCAGCAGGAAGTCGCCCCAACTGCGCGATCCGGTAAATGCCCCCACGTAGATAACGCTCAACACCACAGGCAAGATGATCGTGTAGCGCAGGACCGCGATACGGGCGAGCTGGCCGCTGAAGGCAAAGCACAATCCGGCGCCCAGGATGTTGGCCATGGCGATGCTCCAGACCATCGAATAGGTAATGTTGATGTTCTTGGTCAGCATCTCCGGCCCGGGAATAAGGCCGTGCGCGATAAAGGCACTCAGCAAAAGAGCCATTCCGGCGCTTCCCGGAACGCCAAACGCAATCGTAGGAACCAGGACGCCGCCCTCACGGGCGTTATTGGCACTCTCCGATGCGATGACGCCGCGAACGTCTCCCTTACCGAAGGTTTCTCGCGCTCCCTTCTCGGTCCGCGCTGCATGGCCATACGCGACCCAATCAATAATCGCCGAACCTATGCCGGGAATGGCGCCGAGCCCGGACCCGATCCAACTGCAACGAAGGACGAGCCACCAGTGCCGGAACACGTCTTTGGTGCCCAACCACATGCCCGAGAGGGCGTTGATCTTCACTTCCTTGGCAATAGAGGCGCGCCCGATCGCGAGATCCGCCAGTTCGGGCAAGGCGAATATCCCCAGGACGACCGGCAGGAGGGGCAGGCCGTCGTAGAGGTAGACGAAGTCCATCGTCCAACGAAGCGTACCGGTTTGCGGATCGGAACCTACCATCGCAAACATGATGCCGAATGATGCGGCCGTGAGCCCGCGAAGCGGAGCGTTCCCGGATAGAACAGCGACCATGGAAATTCCGAACATGGCCAACGCGAACAGCTCCGGTGAACCCATTAGCAGAATCAATGGCCGCAGCAGCGGGATTGAAACGCCCAGTAGCACCGCGCCAAACACCCCGCCAAGCAGAGAGGCAACATAGGCGGCCGCCAAGGCCCGGCCGGCTTCCCCGCGCTTCGCCATGGGCAGTCCATCAATAACCGTTGCAGCGGATCCCGCTGTCCCCGGCACACCAAATAAGATTGCCGGAATGGGATCACCGGTTGCGACCACCGATCCGAGGCCGAGGAGAAACGCGAAGGCAGTCGCGGGATCCATCGCGAAGGTGAATGGCAAAATGAGGGCCGTTCCTGCCAGCCCCCCGATCCCCGGGATGATCCCGACGATCAGACCCAGCACCACGCCGGCCGCCAAGACGAGCAGCCGTTGCGGCTCGACCATGATGGCCAGAGCCTGGAGAGCGGCATCGAGAAGACTTCCGTCCATCCTAAGCCCCTACGCCTTGGGGTATGGCATCGAACCGTCGGCGCAAAATAATTGCAGAAGATGTCCGCACGATCTGACCGCTACCTTCCTGTTCACTCCGCATGTTTTGCGGAGTTGCATTGTTGGCCCAACTAAGCGGGCATTTGTGGATTCAGAATTATCTTGCCTGAACCAACCCGATCGGCGACCGACCGATGCGCTTCCGCAGCTTCCGCGAGCGGCATAATGCGGTCGATCAACGGCTTGAAGTCCATCGCTACGGCTTCCTGCATCGCCGCGACGACGGATTCGCGCGATGAGCCTAGAATTCCCTTGATAGTGATCTGGTTGCGGAACAGATGCGCCACATCCAAGGTGACCTTCCCGCCACCATGCGCACCGGCAGTGACCAGACGTCCGCCGCGGCAAATCGAGGCAAACGCAGGCGGGAAAAGATCGGGGTCACCGATGTTTTCGGCGACCACATTGACGCCTTTGCCGTCGGTTAGCTCCTTGACCCTGGCGGTCAGGTCCTCGGTTCGATAATTCACGCCTGCGTCGGCGCCAAGTTGCAGTGCATCGGCTACGCGGTCGTCCGCGCCCGCCGCCGCAACGACCTTTGCCCCGAGATGCTTGGCGACTTGGATGTCAGCGCTGCCAAGTCCGCCCGTGGCGCCCATGATCAGCACCCACTCACCTTCCTTCACCTCGGCCACGTCGCGCATTTGCTGAAACGCCGCGCCGAGATGGCGCCCAGCCACCGTCGCGGCCGGGTACTCCAACACGTCGGGAACCGGCACGGTCGCCTCTGCCGGCACCTTCACGAACTCGGCATAGCCGCCCAGGTGTTGAACGCCCACCGACTCCGACGGCGTGTTGGGCACTGGTCGCCACGGCACCACGTAAACCCGGTCGCCGGCTTTTGGATCTTCAACCCCGTCACCCACCTCGGTGACGATGCCGGATGGGTCGACCCCCATGATATGGGGAAGCGTGACGGGCCGCGCGTATTCCCCGGAGCGTAGTACCAGGTCCAGTGTGCGGTTGACGGAAACCGCATGGACTTCCACGACCACCTCGCCTTCGCCCGCGGTCGGCGTCGGGAAGTCCTCGTACCTCATGACCTCCGGCCCGCCGAATTCGTGAATTACAATCGCTTTCATCGGTCTCTCACCTCACCTGGTGACGGCTTATGCCCAGGGGCCGAGATAGGTCTGGCCGCCAAAAACGTCGCTCGCGGCGTCAAGTGTTTCGGGCCAGTTTGAGTGATCTATGGGCCGGCGCCGGTCCTGTGGCCGAGGGCGGCCGTCCCAGCCGATCTGCTCCATGTAGTAGTAGAGCTGGACCAGGTGACCATCGGGATCGACGGCGAACGCGGTGTAGTCCATGCCGGGGGTCAACTCGGGCGGCAGGTAACGGATAGTGACGCCGCTCTCTTCAAGAAACCGGATCGCGTTTTGCAGTTGTTCGTAGCTGTAGAGTTGGACCCCGAAGGACATGCAGTAGGAATGGTCCGATAGGCCCAGCGCCGGTCCGATTTCCTCGGGATACAGTGCCAGGGCGTGGTGGTCGGTGTTAATTCTGAGGAAGACGCACCGGTGCCCATCCCACATGACCTCTTCCGTGGTTTGGAACCCCAGCTTGCCGCAATAGAACTCGAGCGCTTTCTCCATATTCGGCACCATGAATCGCACCGGGCCGATGGAGGTGATCTTGAACGGCCGCGCCATCAAGATGCCGTCCGTTGCGTATGAAAACTCCCGGGTCTCCTGGTGGCGGTAGCCCGAGCAAAGGTCTACGCCTTTGTCGATGGCCTCTTGGACTTCCTGGTACTCCGGGATTTGGGGACGCTCGGGGGTCTCCAGGAAACCGCGCCATAGCTCTTTCGGTTTGCTGTAGCCGTTCCAACCGATCTGTTCGATCCCGTAATAGATCTCATTCGGGTGTCCCCAAGGATCGAGGGTATAAGTGTGCCAGTTGGATCCCGGCGTATCCCTGCCTGACTTCTGGATTTTCATTTGCTGGGACCGGAACCACTCTTCTCCATTCACCACCTCATCCAGACTGCCGACCTGCCAGGTAAGTTGGCCGACCGTCACTTTGGGTGGCGCCCCTCTGCCGCGGGCTTCGGCGAGGTTCTTGGAACTGAAGATGAAGGCGTGATGGTCCGAGCCGTAACGCGACAGATACATGTTGAGGTCATCGAGGCTCGCCGCGACTTCCGACGTCAACCGGCCCGACATATCCACTGTATCGGTGATGCTGAAGCCCAACAGGTCGATGTAGAATTTGTAGGCCTCGTGGATATTGTTGAAATTGAACATGAAATGCCCGAGCCGCCGGATGCGGAAGGGCCGGTCGAGCATTACTCCGCCAACGTTAAAATTCTCTCCCATGATGCCTCCGCCTGGTCGAATTGATGACGACCAATTCTTGGCGGCCGGATTTAACCGCCCAGGACCGTGGCCACGTTTTCCGCAGTCCGTGAAATATGCTCGCGAAGCAGATCAATTGATGCGGGGTCTCTCGCAGCGGCCAGTCTCGCCAAATTCTCATGCTCCACTCTCGCGTCTCGGGGTTTCACGCGCATTTTGCTCGACAACCGGCGGTACCGTTCGGCTTGGTCATACATTTCGGAGCAAGCCTTGAGTAGCCGCGGGACCCCGCACCCGGATAGCAGCGACATGTGAAAATTCTTGTGACGCGCGGTCCAGACATCACGGTGCGCCGGCTTCTCCCGGCCCTGACGTCCCTCGGCCACGTCGAGACGGTAGGCCGCAGCGACGATCTCAGCCTCCCAATCGTCCCCGCCGCGTTCGATGGCTGCTTCCAGTGCGGAGCACTCAAGCACCAGGCGGAACTCCGTCAGGTCGGCAAAATCCTCCGCGGATATCGGGCTCACACGAAACCCGCGCCTGCCATCGGCAATGACCAACTTCTCCGCCGCCAATCGATTCAGTGCTTCCCTCAGCGGCGTATTGGAGAACGCAAATGCCGTCTGGAGATCCTCAAGCTTGAGTTTTTCGCCGGGTTCCAGATTGCCGCTTAGGATTTCCGCCCGAAGAAGGCTATAGGCGTTCTCGGCACGGGTCGGCCTGATTTCATCGCCCCGGACGGATGCCACGACGTCAAATTTTTGCATGGTTGTCATTCTTTCGCATTTTATTAAATATTGTGCATAAAATGATTTTTAGTCAATTTGAATATCCCTGTTCAGGAATTCTCGACATGAACCAGAGCAATGCGCCGGCCCCCGTCTCAGATCGTCCAACCGTGCTCAAACAGCCGCTGTGGGCGATAATAACGGAAAACGTCGTTAGCGCCGAGGAAGTCCGGAAACACCGGGACGCCCATCTCGAGCATCAGGTCAAACTCGAGAGGGCGGGAATTATGTTTGGCGCCGGCCCGCTGGCGGAGCCCGACGGAACCCGCGTCGGCCGCGGTCTGATCATCATTCGAGCCGACAGCGAGGCCCAAGCGCGTGAGATTGCCGACGCCGATCCGATGCACAGTTCCGGTGTCCGGCGGTACACGCTCTATCAGTGGCAACTTGCGGAAGGGCATATCCAAATCACTCTCAACTTTTCCGACCGCGACTACCGGCTCGAATAGCCGGTCACCGCCTCCTCCTACCACCGAGCTTGCAGAATTTCGGCCATGTGGGATCGCCAGTCCACGCCGTCCGGCACCACCATGTCCGCGGCCCGTGCGTCTCTATGAACATCCGGTTCGATACCTTTCGGTTCACCGCCCTTTTCCACGTCATCCAAGGCGGCCAGCAGCATCTGACGCATTCCAATAATCGCCTTGTCCGAGGTTCCGAGATACTCCTTGCTCCGGTCCACGATCGATCCCATGCCCTCTTGGAGCGCCATATCCTGGGTGTTGGTGCCGGTAATTCCGGTATAGGTCCGGGTCCGCTGAATTTCCCGGTCGATGAGGTAGTCATTCGACAGGTTCTTGACCAACTTGAAGGTGCCGGGGATGTAGTCTTCCGGTGCCCGGCCGAACATTTTCTCCCAGTCCGCCGCGTAGCCGGACGAAATCGGCGAGGCCTCGTCGATCCCGTACATCCAGTTCCATGTGAAGGTTTGGTAGTCGTCGATCGGCACCCAGATATGGCCATCGATCTTGGCGACCTCGTTGCGCCCTCCCGAAGGCCGGGTAATTCCCCCGCGGCACTGCTGCCACGGCATGATGTACTGGTAGACCTTCACATAGCTGCCGTCCTCGCCGAGGCTGCGATGAGATATGTAGGAATAACCGTAGTCCGTCGGATGAACCTCGATTTTTGGAGCGCGATCACGCTGGCGAAGCTGGTTCTTATCCTGGAGATTGTTGTTGTGAAGGTAGGACGAGTGGCTGGTGTCCAACCCGCCCTCCATGGCCTGGAGCCAGTTGCACTCCTGGTAGGTTTTTGAAATGAATCGGTGCGACTCGGGCGCGCGGGTCCACTCATAGTCGGGCGGCTCGGGCTGCTTGTCGGACGGACCCATATAGGTCCACACAACGCCGCCTCTCTCCACCGTCGGATACGCCGTCAATTTTGCTTTGTGCTTCATGGGGCTGTCGGCAGGCTCCGACGGCAAATCCACGCAATTGCCCTCGATGTCGAACTTCCAGCCGTGATAGACGCAGCGAATTCCGCACTCCTCATTGCGACCAAAAAACAGGGGTGCCCGCCGGTGGGGACAGTAGGCGTCAACCATCCCCACATTTCCGTTGGTATCGCGAAACGCGATCAGGTCTTCGCCCAACAGCCTGACACGTACCGGCGGGCAGTCGGGCTCGGCAACCTCTGACGACAGAAGTATGGGCTGCCAGTAGCGGCGCATGAGCGTGCCCATGGGCGTGCCTGGTCCCACCCGCGTCAGGCGTTCGTTATCTTCATGTTTCAACATTTGGAGACCTCCCCTCCAATGCGTCTAAACATTCATCAGTTCGGGTGCGAACAGCTCTTCCACCCCAATCAGCCGGGGAGTCAGGCCCTGTTCATGCGAATAATTCGCCGCGGTTTCCAGCACCCTGCGATTGGCAACCATGCCGTATTTGACGATCTGGGTTCTGAGCACATCCTCCGCAACCAAGCCGGTATCGACGTGGTAGGCCATATGCTCCATCCGCTGCGCCTCGCAGAGTTCGTTGGCGCGTACAAAGAGGCGGTACACATGTTCAGCCAATCCGGGGTTTTTCCCGGCAAGCTCCCGGCGGATGACCATGCAGTGGTTGATCGGCAAGATTCCGGTCTTTTCGTGGTAGCGGATGCCCTCCGCGCGCGGATCGGAAAACAGCGGTTTGACCTCGGGGTGATTGTTGAGGTCGACCCGGCTGCGATCCACCAGATTGCGGTCCGAAAGATAGAGCAGCGCTGAGTCCAACTCGCCCGAGGCCACCATTTCGCCGAGGCTGGACTCCGCCGGGATTTGATTGATGGTGACCCCGGGCGGCGGCGCGAATCCTGTCAGCCCTCCGTGGCTGAGATCCGGCGTCCGCTCCATCCAGAAGGTCATGTCGGGAGGGGCGACGCCAAACTCGTGCTGAAGGATACCGCGAATCCACAGCATCGCCGTCTGCTGGTACTCAGGCACGCCAACCCGTTTACCCTTCAAATCCTCGGGAAGTTCAATGCCCGAATCGATCCGCACCAGAATGCCGGTGTGGAAGAACTTGCGCATGGTGAAGATAGGCAGGCCAACAAAACGCGTATCGCCTTGCGAGGTTATGATCATGAATGACGACATGGACATCTCCGCCACATCGAATTCGGCGGACTTGAGCTGACGATAAAACAGCTCGGAGCCGTGTATGTCCTCGCATTCGAGCTCCAGTCCCTGCCGTTCGACCAAGCCCTGGAAGATGGGTTGGGTTCGAGGGTTCGAGGCCATTCCGATTTTTAGTTTCACGCAAGCTCCCGACTGCTAAATCTGCATTTAGCATGTTCCATGATCTTTCGCACAGTTTATAATATTGTGCATAAAATGATCATCGGTCAAATATTGAATCCATACCTACGGAATTTGTGGATCCATGCCCGAAACCCACCCGACCAAGAATCCCGGTGACGCCGACCGCGGCGCAGGGCTGTCGCTATGGCTCGTCATATTCGAGAACACCGGTGCGCCGGATGAAGTGAGGAGAATGCGGGATGCGTTTCGCGCCCACCAAGTGGATCTTGAACGAAGGGGCGTCATTTTCGGAGCCGGTCCGCTGGCCGAACCGGACGGCAAGCGCGTCGGACGGGGCATGACCGTTCTACGGGCCGAAAGCGCCGAGCAGGCTCTAAGAATCGCGGGGTCCGATCCCCTTGTCCGGGCGGGCCTCAGGAAGTTCGACCTCTACCGGTGGCACATGGGAGAGGGCCATTTGAAGGTGGTAATGAATTTCTCCGGCCGCGATTGCCGGATTGAGTAGCCTCGATTGGGCCGACGACTGGAACCACTCGACAAAACAGACAGTTAGCGATCACCGGACGAAACAACCTTCCTGCACCAATTCGAACCCGACTGCGCTTTGACGCAACACTGTACGTCGTGTTGGGTTTATGGAGTTTTACAAATTGTAAAGGGAGGCGCCGGATTTCTGGGCCAGCGGTATGGCATACGCGACCTTCGAGATACTCGGACAGGCCATTGAACGCGTCGGAACACCCTCAATCTCCAGGGGGCCGCCAACTTCATGCATACGTGCGGCGGTCATCAGGTAGTATATGAGGTTTCGGGAACTCATGGTTTCGGCCCCGCGGAGAACCGGTGGCGCCTCTCGGGGCCGGATTTAGTTGCCTATTCCGCCGCCGCCGGCATTTCCGCCGCGTGCATCCGGTGGATCGCCTGGCGGCTGTAGGCGACGGCTTTATCATGCTCGCGCAAGATCAGCCGACGGCCTGGGTCCTTGCCCACCGCTTCCTGCTGGGCCTCGATGAACATCTTGTCCTCGAGGAATGCCTCCAGGATATCCTCGTGGAAGGCCGTGCTGGCCGGCGCATCGTAAGCTTGACCGCGAACCGCGGTCGAGAAGAAGTAGTGGAAGCTGTCATCGTCGGCCGGAGTGGCATGCTGGAATAGCCGGACCACCATGCCACCGGGTTTGTCGCGGTTCTCGCGACCGCCGGTTCCCGCGTCATGACCGCCGCCCCATTGGAGTACGGATGAGGGGGCGACGTATTCAAAATCCTGCCAGCGGTCGACCTGGCCTTCGAATCCAACGGCTTTCTGGAACGACGGCGGCGGCGTGGAATTCATCATCCAGCGAATATAGTGGGCGCCGTTTTCCGTCCGCGTGGTCGTCAGCTCGGCGTCATCGTGCTCTTGCGGGTTGCCGCCGATGGTCGAGGTGTGGACGTATCCCAGGTGGGTCAGGTCCATGAGGTTGTCCATCATGAACATATAGTTGGCGCCGATATCGTAGCGGGCGAAATGGAAATTATACTCGTCCGTCATGTCGTGATAGGGGAAGTCGATGATCAGGCTTTCGTCGGCCTGTTCCGCATCCCCAGTCCAGATCCAAACGAATTTCTGGCGCTCGACGACAGGGAAGGAACGCACGCGGTAGGCCGGGTTGAGCTTTTCGCCCGGGTTGTCGACGCAGGCGCCCGAGCCGTCGAATACCAAGCCGTGGTAGCCGCACATGATGCCCTTTTCGACGGGCTGTCCGAGGGACAGCTTGACGCCCCGGTGGCAGCACCGGTCTTCGAGCGCCGCGGCTTTTCCATCGCCGCCCCTGAATATTACCAAGTCCTCGCCCATGATCTTGCGGGCGATGGGGCCCTCGTCGAGTTCATTTGACCAGGCCGCGATGTACCAGGCATTCCGAACCAGGGGTTCAAAAGCAAAATCAGACATGTGTCGCCTCCGTTACACAAACTCGTGTTCTGTTCTCGGTCTTGTTCGGTCAGTCATTCTCGGCATCCCCGGGCGACCAGCCCCGGGCGAGCATCTCCCCGGCTTCGGCATGAATCCGGTTCAGCATATCGATCAACAGCGCCCGTTCCTCGGCCGAAAAGTCCCGCAATAGCCGTTGCTCCCGGGCCAACGCGAACTGAGCAATTTCATCGCAGATGGCCCACCCTTCGGGGGTGAGTTCCACAAAGGATCGTCGGCGATCCGTGGGATCGTCCTGGCGTGAGAGCAGGCCGCGTTCCTCGAGGCGGGCGATGGAGCGGCTGGTCCCCCCTTTGTCCATCCCCATGGCGTCCGCCACGTCGAGGATTGTGCAGCGTCCGCCGTCGCCGACGACCTGAATGATTCGCCATTCGCGAAGGTCAAAGCCGAGCAGGCGCGCATGGTGGCGGTCGGCATGACGGCCGATCTTGGCGCCCAGCGTGACGAACAGCGCCGGAACGTGGGACCGCAGGTCGACTTGACTCTTATCGCGGGGCCGGGTGATGACGTCGGACACGTTACTCTCCCATCAACTTGGCACGAATATACCCAATCAAGTTGATAAATCAACCATTGAAAAAACAACTATTTTTGCCCGATTCGCGGACCACGTCTCTTTATCGAATTGTGGGGGGGGTAGAGCGGATTGAACCCTTGGCTTTGGAGGTCGCCCGCAGCCTGGCCGCTACTTCTTCTTTTCGCTGACGTGGCCGAGGCCGGGCTTGAACGACTTCTTGTCCAGAAACTCCGTCAAACCCTCGGCCCGCGCGTCCTCGGTATCCATGATCTTGAGTTGGTCGCCTTTCGCATGGAGATAGTCCGCCGACATTTCCCAGTCGTCCATTGCCTGCACCGCCTTCAAGGCATGCTTTGCCTGCATCAGAACGGCCGAGTTTTTCTGCAGCAGGTTCTTGGCGAGGCGGCGGGTGGCGTTCTTGAGCGAGCGTTTCGGCACCGACTTGTTCACCAAGCCCATTTCGGCCGCCTGCTTGCCGGTAAAAGTCTCCCCGGTCATCAGGTAGTACATGGCGTTTCGGGAGCTCATGGTTTCGGCCACCGCTTTGGCCACGTTGCCGGCGGGTATGATTCCCCAGTTCACTTCCGATACGCCGAACACGGCATCGTCAGCCGCGATGGCAAGATCGCAGCCTACGACCGGTGCGAATGCGCCGCCGAAGCACCAGCCGTTGACCATCGCGATGGTCGGCTTCGGGAAAGCGCGCATCATCCGCCATTGCCAATCCTCCGCGTCCCGCTCGATCCGCCGGATGGTGATGAAGTCCTGCCCGTCCCGCTCCCGGAAATACTCCTTGAGGTCCATCCCGGATGAGAACGCCGTCCCGGCGCCGGTGAGGATCAGCACCCGGCACCGCGGATCCAGTTCCAGCGCCTGCATGACCCCGATCATTTCCCGGTTGAGCGCCGGGCTCATGGCGTTGCGTTTATCCGGCCGGTTCAGCGTAACCCAGGCGATGCCGTCCTCGAACGCGACGTCGACGCACGACGTGCTGAGTTCCGTGCTCTTGGTCTTGGTGGAACGGGTTGCCGACTTCTTGGTCGAGGCGGTTTTTGCGCGTTTGGCCATGGTGATCTCCGGCGGATTGATCCCTAATTCAGGGTGATGTTGAGGTTGTAGCCCATCACTTCCGGAAGCCAGAGCGCGAGGGCGGGAAACAGGATGATGATAGCGATGCGAACCAGATCCGCGTAGAAAAACGGCAGAATCCCCCGGAAGATGACATTCAGCGGGATGTTCTCCGCGACCCCGTAAAGAACGAAAACGTTCATCCCGATGGGCGGCGTGATCATACCGACCTCGATGATCATCACCAGGATCACGCCGAACCAGATCGGGTGATATCCCAGTTCGAGGATCAGGGGAAACACGAACGGAAGCGTGATCACCATGGCGGCAATGGTGTCGAAAACGCTGCCGAGAATCAGGTATACGACCATCAGAACGAAGATCACCAACAGCGGCTGAAGCTGGGCATCGGAGATCAGGCTCACGACGGCGTCGGGCATCTTGGAGAGGGTGATGAAGCTCGAGAACACCGACGCGCCCGCAATGATCAAATAGATCATTGCCGTATTGGCGGCCGTGTCCTTGAGCACCTGCCAGAAAGCACCCAGTGTGAGGCGGCGGCGGAAGACGGCGAAGAAGAATGCCAAACCGGCACCCAGCGACGCGGCTTCGTTGACCGTGAAAACGCCGCCGTAAATGCCGCCGATGACCGCCAATAACAAGGCCAGAACGCCCCAGCTTTCCTTGCATACCCGAAGACGTTCGGACCATGCCATCCTGTCGCCCGCGGGGCCGATGTCGGGGTTGCGGCGGACGAGAATATTGATCGCCACGAAGTGGGCGCCGATGGCGATGATGCCGGGGATCAGCGCCGCGACAAACAGCGTGATGACGAACTGCTCGGTGAGAAATGCATAGATCACCATGACCACGCTGGGCGGGATGAGCATGCCGAGCGTGCCGCCCGCCGCGACCGAACCCGTGGCGAGAGTCGTCGAGTAACCGCGTTCCAGCATTTCCGGCAACGCCACGCGGCCCATGGTCGCCGCGGTGGCGAGCGAGGAGCCGCAAACCGCCCCGAAGCCGGCGCAGCCGCCGATGGTCGCAAGGGCCAGCCCGCCCCGCCGATGACCGATGAAGGCGTAGGCCAGACGGTAAATATCCGAGGACAGACCGCTCACACCGGCAAAACTCCCCATCAGGAGAAATAAAGGGATGACCGCCAAATCCAGGCTGGTAAAGACGCTCACCGGTTCCGTCGCGAGCAGGGACAAGGCCGGCTTCCAGCCGCCAAGGAGGCCGAACCCCGCCACGCCGGCCGTGGCCATCGCTACCCCGATCGGCACATGGAGGCCGATCAGGATAAACATCCCGACCAGACCCAGCGTCGCTATGAGAATGGGGTCCACGAGGGCGCCTTAGTGTCCGCCCGGCTCAACGGGCGTATCGTCGCCGCCGGCCAGCGCGGTATTGAAAACGGAAACGAGTACCGCCGATTGGATCGGCAGGCAGATAAACATGAATGCCGTCGCGGCGGTCCACCAGGGCGCCACCGGCAGGCCAAGAATCCAGGTCGTCTCTCCGCTCTCGAAGAGTTCTTCGGTGAACTTGAAGAGTTCCCATAGAAGCACGGTGAAGAAGACCATGGTCACGAGCGCGGAGAAAAACTCCAGCCAAGCCCGGCCGCGGGGACCGAAAGCATTCCCCAGGAACTTAATCGAGATATGCCGACGCTCGGCCAGCGCCAGCGGAAAGAAGGTGGAGACCACGACGGCAACGATGAGGCGGCCAAGATCCGCAACCCCATCCATCGGGCTGTTCAACAGCCACCGCATCAGAACATCGGCGATGGTGATGAGCGCCAGGCCGACGAGGCCGATCAGCCCGATTAAAGCGAGCCAACGGGCGGCACGTGTGCCGCCCGCGTTCAAGGACTCGATTAAATCGGTCATCGGTGGACCGCGAAACGATTTCTGCGGCTAGTTGCCGGCTCTGACTTTTGCCAGTTCTTCCTTCAGCGCGGCCAACAGCTTGGGATTCCTCTCGTCCTTCTTCAGCCAGTCCTCGGTCACGCCTTCGAGCCGCGATGCCCATTCCTTTTGCGCCGCCGCGTCCGGGAAGACGAACTTGTGGTCGGGACTTGCCTGGGTCCGCTTCAGCCGGTCGCCTTGAATGGCGAAGTGAACCTCGCCGAATTTCTTGGACAAACCCAGTCCGGAGTGCTTGTCCAGGCTTGCCCGTGCTTTCGCGGACAGCCCGTCGTAAACGTCGCGATTGAACAGCACCGACAACGGCACCGTGCCCAGGCGCGCCATGTAGTGGTTCTTGGCCACTTCAACGATGCGGAACGCATACATCACGTTCCACTCGGCCGCCGAACCATCGAGAACGCCCTTGGAGATGTTTTCCGCTACGGCGGGAATGGGCATCCCCACCGGGACCGCGCCAAGCGCCCTCATGGAAGCGCTGGCGACCGGACCGCCGGCGCGAAGCTTCAGTCCCTTCAAATCGGCGATCTTCGTGACCGGTTTCACCGTGTTGATGAAATAGGGATGGGTCGTAGCGAGAAGCGGAACGTAAAACTTATCGTAGCCGCGCAGGAGGCCCCGGTCATGGAGCCGGCGGAAGGAAATCGATGATTCCTTCACGTCGCGGATAAGGTTCGGCAGTTCCATCACCGCGTTATCGGGAAAGCGGCCCGGCGTATATGCCGGTACGTGCCACGCCATATCGGCAACGCCATCCAACACCATTTTGAGCTGAAGCCGGGGATTACGGCCCAACGCGCCACTCGGGAAGGTATCGATCTTGACGACGCCCTCGGCGCTGACGGCATCGGCCCACGGTTTGACCACGTCCTTGAAGGTCGGATCCTGGGGCGGCGCAAAGAACGCCAGCTTCAGTGTTTTCTCCTGCGCCTCGGCGGCACCCGCGGAAATGGCCAGGGCCACACCCGCAATAATCATTCGCTTGTACATCTACAGTCTCCCTATCAGGGTTGATCGTTGGCCTTCGAGTTAAATTTTTTACTTATTGTAAAAATTCTTAAAGCAATTTTGCGATCATTTCAATATCAACCGTTCAACAAGATCACGTCAGGGCCCGGGTCATCCGCATAGAGTTGGCTCACCAGACCGGCCCGCCGGTCCAGCACCGCCCGCTGGTTCAGGTAGCCCTTGTCGGTCATTTCGTTGCCGTTGACGGATGGCGGTTCCGTCATGATCATCACCCGCGCAATCCGCCGGCTGGAGCCACCGGCGGATGCGTTGTAGTTCACCAGTCTCTTCGAGATTTCGGCGCGGAGTTTGTCCGACAGGGCTATTGTTTCCGCATCGCCGACCAGCCCGAGCTCCCGCTTGATGCCGTCCGCATCCGGGAACAGCAGCAATCCGATATCGTCCCGCGCCTCGCCGGCCACCGCGGCATCGCGTACCAAGGGAGAGAGAGCGTTGACCACGGCGACCCGAACCTCTCCGGTCTGCACCCATGTGCCGGTCGCCAGTTTGAAGTTCTCCACTACACGGCCATCGAACAGAAGGCCCTGCTCCGGATCATCCGGGTCGACGAATTTGACGGCGTCGCCCATCCGGAAGAAGCCTTCCTCATCGAAGGCCTGTTCCGTTGCTTCGGGATTGCCGAGGTACCCGGAGATGATGTTTGGTCCCTTGACCCGCATCTCCAGCTTGCCGGCGGTCGGGGCAAGCTTCACCGTTACGTCCGGCAGCGGCAGGCCCAGATTCCCCGGAACCGGGGACGGCCAGTGGCAAAGAATGCACGAAGGCGTGGTCTCGGTACTGCCCAGCGACGATAGAAATGGTATTCGTTCCCCGGCCGCTTTCTCCGCCGCCGCGTCAATCCGGGCCTGAACGGCTTCCGGCATGGGCGCCGCGGCATAGAAGATGAAATCCATCCGGCTGAACAAACGCTCGGCAAATTCCGGATCATCTTCGAGGTAGGGCGCCAGCAACCCGAAGACCAGCGGCACGTTGTGCATGAATGTCGGAGGGATTTCCTTGAGATTCTCGATGGTCCGCTCGAACTTGCCGGGCTGGGGCCGTCCTTCGTCGATATACATGGTGCCGCCGCACCGAAGTATGATGTTGAAGTTTTTGTTGCCGCCGGCCACGTGGTTCCACGGCAGCCAGTCCATCAGCACGGGCGGGTGTTCATCCAGCACCGGCAACAGCTGGCAAATTCCGGTGACGTTGGCGCACATCATCCGCTGGGTGACGATCGCCGCTTTCGGGAACCCGGTCGAGCCGGAGGTGAAAAGGTACTTGGCGACGGTATCTCCGTTTACGCCGGCGTAGGCATCCGCGATCTCGGCGCTGTCCGCGGGTTCCAAATAGGATTCGAAGTCTTCGAAGCCGGCGTCCGGGCTGCTGGAAACCTTGATGACTCCATCGAGATCCAGCGCGGCCAGCGCCTTGGAGAAGGGTCCGACTTCGGGGACCTGAACGAGGCCCGGTTTCAGCAGACCGGTGATGTATTGAAGCCGGCCGTAATCCTCGACCAGCAACGAGTAGGATGGGGAGACCGGGGCGATCGGGATGCCAACCTGCATGGCGCCGAGTTTGAGCAGCGCCAGATCGATGGAATTGCCGCCCAGCGACATGATGGGGCGGCGGGGACCCAGCCCGCGCGCCAGCAGCGCGCGGGAAACGCTATCCACTTTGGCGCGCGCTTCGCCCCAGGTGATGGATCGCCAACCTGAGCCCGAGTCTCGCTCGGCCAGAAACACCCGCTCTGACCGCTCTTCGGCCCAATGGCGCAACCATTCGGATAGCTGGGCCGGATACCCCCAGGGCTCGTGCCCGGACCGCAAAATGATGGTCCCATCGTCGCGCCGCTCAACCAAGAGCGACTTCTCGGCCAGTGCCGTATCCCTGTAAGGGGCCTCTTTGCCGGAGTGTTGGTCCATCGGTCTTCTCTCGCTATAGGCCAAGCAACTGCTTGGCGAGAATGCTGGTCTGAATCTCCGACGTTCCGCCGAGGATGGAATAACCCCGGTAGTTGAGGTATCGGGGGCCGATACCGAGCATTTCCTCCGTATCCGGCGGAAGCTGCAGCGATTCATACAGCGGCCGCCCGGACTCCCAACGCAATGCGTCTTCGCCTGCAATGTCGAGGGCGAGTTCGGCCAATTGTTGCTGCATCGCACTCCAGCGGAGTTTTAGCAGCGACGACACCGCACCCGGGTTCTTGCCGGACTGAAGGTCCGACAACAAAGTGAGCTCGAGCATCTCCATCGCATCGATGTCCGTGCCCACCTCCGCGAGACGTAGGGTCAAGCTGGGATCATCGTCCGCGTAGCGTTTGATCAACCGAGCGACGGAACTCAGCCGCGCCCGAACGCGCGCCGCTTGGGGGTTGCCCCCACGTTCGTACTCAAGCAGGTACTTGGCGATCTCCCAACCCTGGTTCTCCTCACCCACCAACCCGGATTTCGGCGCTCTCACGTCCTCGAAAAACACTTCGTTGAACTCGTGATCTCCGCCCGATCCGTCGATGGGCCGGACGATGATGCCGGGCAAGTCCATATCCATGATCAGGAAGGAAATACCTTCCTGCTTTCTACCCTCCGTATTGGTCCGCACGAGAACATAGATGCGGTTCGCGAAGTGAGCGTGGGTCGTCCAGATTTTCTGCCCGGTGACGAGATAGTGGTCGCCCTCGTCCACGGCCCGGGTCTTGAGCGATGCAAGATCCGACCCGGCGCCGGGCTCCGAATAGCCCTGGCACCAGACATCCTCGCCGCTGAGAATACGAGGCAGGTAAGCGTCCTGATGCTCCTTCGTGCCGTATTTCATCAGGATCGGTCCGATGTGCTTGATGCCCTGGTCGTTGAAGGTCGGTGCGCCAACCCTCGCGCTTTCGCTTTCGTAGATGTAGCGCTGGACCGGCGACCAGCCCGTCCCGCCGAATTCCTCGGGCCAGTTTGGCGCGGCCCATCCCTTGGCGTGAAGCGCCTTGTGGAACGCCAGCGCAACCGGGGGCTCGTTGATAAAGCAGGTGTTCAACTCCATGGCGCGGCGAAGGCCGTCGGTCATGTGTTCGGCCAGGAACGCCCGAACTTCGTCCCGGAAAGCGTGGTCCTCCTTGGAAAGTCTCAAATCCATCTCGCGCCTTCCCTAGGCCGTCGCTTCTCTTAAGAGAGGTGCGGCGGCGGCTTCCGGATCGGAGATAATCTCGGCGTATCTGCCCAGATGCCTGCGAGTTGGCAGGAATTGCTTCTCAAACGCCACCAGTCTTTTGGCGTACCAGCCGAGCATCAACTCGTCGGTGGTGCCGATCGCCCCGTGCGTCTGGATCGCCGCCTGATGGACAAAGCGCGCCGCCCTGCCGACTTTGGCCTTTGCGCCGGATGCCCCCCGTTCCCGCATTGCCGCATCTCCGTCGAGTGACAGCGCCGCCAACAGTACGGATGCGCGGGCTTCCTCCTCGGCGATTTTCATGTCGACAAGCCGGTGCTGCAGAACCTGGAATTTCGCGATCGGTTGACCGAACTGTTCGCGCTGTTTGGCGTAGTCGACCGTTTGCTCGACCATTGCGGAGATCGCGCCCACCGCGTCGGCGCACGAAGCGGTGATCGCCCATGCAGTGGCCTCGTCTATCGCCGCACGGCCATCCGTACCGCCGCCCAGCCTCGCCTCGGGTGGGATCCGAGCATCGGCGAAATCCAGATCGGAAAGGCGCCGTCCGTCGAGCGTGTTGTGGCTTCGCGCCGTGATCCCCGCCGCATTGGCGGGAACGGAAAAGACCGCAACCGTGCCATCGTCCAGCGTGCACGAGACGAGATAAATCTCGGCCATTGGCGCGTCGTGAACCGCGCGCTTGACGCCCGAAAGCAGAAATGCGTCGGCCCCCCGCGTGACCGTCATCGGGCCCTCCAAGGCATCGTGGGCAAACGCCAGACGGAGCTGCCCCGAGGCGATCTCGCCCAGCAATGCCCCGCGCTGTTCATCCGTGCCCAAGAGCTCGATAAGTTTGCCGCAAAGAATGACCGACGACACATAGGGTTCAAGCACCGGCACCCGGCCGAACTGTTCCATCAGGATGACCACCTCGGCCGGTCCCATCCCGAAGCCGCCGGCGTCTTCAGGAAACGGCAGGCCAAGCCATCCCAATTCGGCGAAGCCATTCCAGATGTCAGGGGACCAGCGCGCATCTGAGTCGATCAACGCCCTGAAGGTCTCGGGGCCATATCGATCGGCAAGAAATTTCTCTGCGCTCTCCCGAATGAGCTGCTGCTCTTCGGTTGGCTGAAGGTCCATCTACGCCGCCTCGCTGGTGAGGCCGAGCAGCTTTGCGGCGTTCCCCTTCAAGATGCCGGGTTTCACCTCGTCGCGGATATTGATGGTCTCGAAGTCGGCGAACCAGCGGTCCGGGGTGATCGCCGGCCAGTCCGAGCCCAACAGAACTTTGCGTTTAAGCAGCGTATTGGAGTAGCCGCGAAACCCGGTCTCGCGTTGGGCATCCACAGGGAATATGACGCAGCCGATGTTGCGCTCCCGTAAATATGCAGCGGTCTCATCCATTGCCGGCGGATAGTCGCGGCCGGTTCGGAAGTAGTTCCGCATGCCCTCCTGGAACTCGTTATATCCATCGTCCCGGTGGGGCTGGCAGGGCTCTTCGGCATGTGTATGGACGTCGATCGCGACCAATTCGTCGATATTCATGAGATATGCCTCCCCCCCCCCGGTACTTCCGGGACTAGAGTGAACCGTGAACCAGTTTGAACGCGCGAACCTCTTCCAGAATTTGATTTCGCCGTTCCCCGGCGGGGGGGCCGGCACCCCCGATCTCTCCAAACAGACCGGTACTGGCGTAGTCGAAGAATATGTCCACGATCTCGTCCAGACCGGCGTCGCCATCTTCGCGGAACCAGCGGACCATCCAATTGCACATGCCGAGGGTGGCGAACACCACGACCCGCGGGTACTTGAAGCGCTTCTTGTCGCCCCCGACACCGTCAAACAGGACACGCATCCATAAGTCTTCGTAACGCTTGTACAACGGCCGGAATTTTTGGGAAATTTCCTCGGAGCCCAGCGCCTCGCCGGCACCCGCGCTCAAACTGATAGCGTCGAGGGCCGTTCGGTTGAAGACTTTGATATGAGTTTCCAGGCCGAGATACAATTTGGCCTCGGGACTTAGCTGAGAGTTGGCGATTGCTGAGAGCCGTTCGATGAGGCGGTGAGTCGGCGGCTCAACGATTTCGAAAAGCAGTTCTGTTGTGTTTTTGAAATAGTAATAAATGCCTTCCCGTTTGATCCCGGCCGCCTGGGCAATGTCGTCAAACGAGACATTGTGAAAACCGAAAGCGGAGAACAGTCGATCCGCGTGCTCGACGAGTTCCTTGCGGCGCTTGCCCCGGCCTCGTCCGTTGACCGGCCGGCTCGCCGCTTGCAGATCATCGCTCGAAACGGCCGATGAGGATCTGTTCGTCATATCCTGTCTACTGTTTCCGCAGCGAGACTTTTAAATTTAAGTTGACTCGCGACATGCAATAAATTTTACACTTTATAAAATTTACACCAATTTGCCGTGGCTGCAAATAGGAACCGAATATCCTGAAGGAAGGGGGCCTACCCGATCTTCCTAATTGGAGTCGATGACTCCCAGCCGACGCACTCCAAGCATACGATTCCCTGCAGAAGGACCAACCATGACTTCCCCCGTTACCCTGGCCGTCGATGACGGCATCGCCGAGATCACCATCGATCTGCCGCCGGTCAACGCCATCAACCAGGCCATCCGTACCGGGCTGTTGGAGTGTTTTCGGAAAGCGATCGCCGACGACAGCGTTCAGGCAATCGTCCTGTTGGCCGCCGGGCGCACCTATATGGCCGGCGCGGACATCAATGAGTTCGATACCGGCGTCGGCGAGCCGGCCTACTACGACGTCTTCCGGGTGATCGAGAACAGCGATAAAATCGTGGTAACCGCGCTCCACGGCACCGCCTTGGGCGGCGGATTGGAGACCGCCCTCGCCTGCCATTACCGCTGCGCCGATGCCAACGCGCGGATGGGACTGCCGGAACTGTCTCTCGGCATCATCCCCGGCGCCGGCGGGTCACAGCGCCTGCCCCGGTTGATCGGCGCCAAGGCGGCGGTCGAGACGGTCTTCGGTATCGTGCCCATCAAGGCCGAGAAGGCGCTGGAGCTGGGATTGATCGACAAGATCGTCGACGGCGATTTGCGCCGTGGCGCCATCTCGTGGACGAAGGAATTGGTCCAACAGGGTGCATCCCCACGACGCACAGGCGAGATGGATGTCGATGTGACCGGTTATGACGACGACTTTCTTGCGGAAATGCGGACCCTCGCAGGCAAGCGGATGCGCGGTCAGGAAGCGCCGGAACGCCTCCTTGAGGCGGTCGCGGTCGCGACCAAGCTTCCCCTGGAGGAGGGCCTTGTCGAAGAAAAGCGGATAGGCGATGCGGCCGTGGCAAGCGCCGAGTCGGAAGCGCTCCGGCACGTCTTCTTCGCCGAACGTGAGGTCACCAAGGTGCCGGGGATCGGCAAGTCCGCCAGCAGGATCGAAGTAGAGACGGTCGGCATTCTGGGCTCGGGCACGATGGGCACCGGTATCGGCATTGTCTTCGGCAATGCCGGCTACACGGTGCGGATTATCGATCCCTCCCGGGAATCCCTCGATAAATGCAAGGCGGCCATCGAGAAAACCCAGGCGAGCCAGGTCGGGCGGGGCCGCATGGATCAGGCAACCGCCGCCGACATGCTGTCCCGGATGTCCTATGTCACGAGCTACGATGCCTTGGCCGATGTCGATCTGGCGATCGAAGCGGTGTTCGAGGACATGAATCTCAAGAAGGAGATTTTCGCCAAGCTGGACGAGATTTGTAAACCGGGGGCGATCCTGGCGTCCAACTCCTCGACCCTGAATATTGACGACATGGCCGCCTGCACCGCCCGGCCGGCATCGGTTGTCGGCCTCCATTTCTTCAGTCCCGCCAACATCATGAAGCTGCTGGAGATCGTCCGCGCAGGGAAAACCTCGAAGGAGGTCTTGGCGACCGCCGTCGATATCGGCAAACGGATTCGCAAGGTGGCGGTGGTCGTCGGCATCGGCGGCACCTTCGGCTTCGTCGGCAACCGGATGATGGTGAAGGGCTACATCCGCGAAGCGGATCAGATGCTTCTCGAAGGCGCCTCGGTCCAGGAGGTCGACAAGGCGATCTACGACTTCGGCCTGCCCATGGGACCGTGGACCATGAACGACATGGGCGGCGTCGACATCATGTGTTCGGTGCTCGAATCAACCGGCGCCCGGGCAGCCAACCCGGAGCCGTTCTACAACGTCACGCTGGCGCTGGGCGAAGCGGGCCTGCTCGGCCAGAAAACCGGGCAGGGCTTCTATCGCTACGAAAAAGGCGACCGCACGCCGATCTACGACCCGTCGATCGAGAACATCATCGCCGGCGAGGCCGAGCGCCTGAATGTGGGCCGGAAATCGCTCACCGCCGACGAGATTCAGCAGCGCTGCATCTTTGGTCTGATCAACGAGGGCGCGCGAATTCTCGAGGAGGGTCTGGTCTACCGGGCAAGCGATATCGACGTCATCTGGATCTACGGCTACGGTTTCCCCAGGTTCCGGGGCGGTCCCATGTTCTATGCCGACCAGATCGGACTCGATAAGGTCTACGAAACCGTCCGCGGCTATCACGAGACCCTCGGCAATTACTGGCAACCCGCGCCGCTGCTCGAGCAGTTCGCCAAAGAGGGTAGGAAGTTCGCCGATTGGGCGCCTGAGTGAATTGAAAGGTAGTCGACCAACATGCGCGCCGTACAGATCACCGATTTCGGAGGACCCGAGGTCCTTCAGCTCGCGGACGTGCCGATACCTGAGCCGGCGCCAAATGAAGTCCTGGTCAAGCTCGGCGTCGCGGGTATCAACTACTCGGACATCAATTGGCGGCAAGGCCTTCGGGGTGGAGACCTGCCGATGATCGATGGCGCCGAGGGCGCGGGCACGGTGTCGGCCGTGGGCTCCGAGGTTGACGGCATCAACGAGGACGATCGGGTGGCCTACTGGAACCCGGTGGTCGGATCATATGCCGAGTATGCGGTTTGTCCGGCATTCCGTATCGTCAAGTTGCCCGACCAAATGGATTTCGGCACCGGCGCGGCCTTGATGCTGCAAGGCCTGACCGCCCATTACCTCATTCGTTCCACCTATACGGTGAAGGAGGGGGAAACGATCCTATTTCATGCCGGCGCAGGCGGGGTTGGGCAGATCGCGGTTCAACTGGCGAAGGCACAAGGCGCGCGAGTTCTGGTCACCGTCGGCACGGAGGAGAAAGCCGCGTATGCAAAAGAGATCGGTGCGGACGAAACCATTCTTTACGACCAGGTCGATTTCGCGGAAGTCGCGCGAAAGTTGACCGGGGGCGAAGGCGTGCATGTCGTTTATGACTCGGTGGGCGCGGCAACCTGGGAAGGATCGTTAAACGCGCTTCGCACCTACGGCACCGCGGTCTATTACGGTCAGGCGTCCGGCCCCCTCCCTGACATGAACCTCGGCATTCTAGCCCAAAAGGGTTCCCTGGCGGTCGTCCGAACCACCCTGAGAGACTACGTGCGGGATGCCGATGAGATTGGATGGCGGACCGGTGAGATGTTTGATCTTTGGAGGGATGGCCGGCTCAAATTGAAGGTCGGTCACACCTACCCATTGGAAGACGCCGCCCAAGCTCACGCTGACCTTGAGGGCCGACGGACAATTGGGAAACTGCTTTTGAGGCCGTAATCAAAATCCATTTGACCGGCGAAAGCCCGCCGCAATTGCCTGGGTTCCGCCCCAACCTTCCGGAGCTCTTTCGCCGCAGGGTCATCTCGCTCCATGATTAATTGAGCGACCCGACGATCGAGGACGAGGCCTTTGCTGTTCTTAGGAACTTGGCGGAAAGAGTCGTCGTCGTCTCGCCGCCGCCCGATGGCTTCCAGGTCGAGCTGGACGGCGCGATCGCAAACATGCCGGGCCTCCCGGACCAAGACCCGGAACTTAGTGGATACGTGAGTTCGGTATCCGACTTGAGACATCGGTAACACATCGTTCCGGAGACATGGGTAACACTTTTGGTTATTTGGCCGGAGGTGTTGATGCCATGGAAGGAAGTCTCAGTGATGGACGAACGTCTTCGCTTTGTTGCCCGTGTTCTTGAAGGAGAGGCGGCGCACGGGCTTGTTGGACGGATCGCGCTGCTGCAACTAAGCTCGAGGGTTTTGGCGCGGGCGCTTGACGTCTTTCCCGGTCCGGCGCCGCTTCGGACCCTCGATGCCATCGGTTGCTGACCCAATAGGATTGCTTCCACGATGTCAGGAGCCAAATAGGCTAGGGGCAACCTGCCGAAACGGAAAGGCCTAGAAAGTCCCGGTGAGAATAACATTTACAGCCAGCGCTCGCGATCAGCCGCGCGATGTAATACCTTTAAGGTCGTGCAAGAGGGGTTGGGACACGTGGCTACGATTTCACAGATAGCCTCTTTGGAAGGGCTTGGCGTATTTGGAGACAATAACACTGTGAGGGAAGCGCCACCATTTCGGCGATACAATCTAATTTACGGTTTTAACGGCTCCGGCAAGACGACTTTGTCCCGCGTTTTCGCGAGTGTCGAACGCGGTGCCTTGAGCGCGTACTTACCTGAAGATGGCCGATATGAGCTTACTCTTTCGGACGGAAGTAAGATTAGCCCGGGTACGACGGACGGCCTGAGGGACCGGATTGTTGTCCTCAATGTCGATTTCATCGAACAGAACCTCCGCTGGAAGGACGGTGTAGCCAATCCTGTATTCTATTTGGGGGAGGAGCAGGCAAATCTTGCGGAGAAGCTCGAAAAAATCGAGGGCGAGTTAGAACAACTTAGGCCACAGCATGGAGAGGCTGAGCGCGCCAGTGAAAGAGCGGATAGCTCCTTTACGATACACAAGCGTGATGCGGCTCGGACTGTCACCGAATGGCTCGGCCTGGGGCGCACATATAATGCGAGCAACCTGATCGCCGACTATGCAAATAGGCCATATGACACTGCCGATCAGCTCTCTGAAGAGCAACGACAGCAGGCTCGAAATACCATCAATCAATCGACGCCATTGCCAAAGCGCGAGCCGTTAGGTGCGCTGGATTTTAGTCTGGCCGAAATTACGAGTGAAGCGTCTACGTTGCTCCAGCAAACCTTGGGCACTATCACCGTAAATGATCTTCGGGATTATCCTGAGATGATGAAGTGGGTTGGGGATGGCCTCACTTATCACCGCGATCATAAGCTGACCAATTGCCTGTTTTGTGGAAACAAGATTGATGAGGACCGGTTCGAAACCCTCGCATCTGCGATTGATGCGCGATACGAACGTCTCGTGGAGGATGTTGTTAAGCTGCGGCTCCGTGCCGAAAGTCTGAGGGAGCGCATCTCAGAAACGCGGGCGGCCCTTCCATCGGATAACGATATCTCCGCGGAGTTTCGGTCGGATTTTCGCAACGCTGCGGAGGTTGTTCGAAAAACGTTATCGACCGGAGACACCCAAGTCCAAACGATCCTGACGGAATTGAACCAGAAGGCGGCAACGCCGAATGTTGCTGGTGAGACTGATAATTTAATTGCGGCCGAAGCGGCCAAGGAATGGGACGAAGCGTTGTCTCGGAATGCGGCAGTGATCGACGAAGTGATTGCGCGCCATAACAATTCCCACGACGAATTTGCTCGGATACAGGAAGAGGCGCGGACAAAGCTGAAGGGGCATTTTCTGGCAATGGGCCAAGAGCAATACGATGAGCTGGCGGCTGAGGCGACGGGAGCGAAGAATGCCGTCGACGCGCTGGCGAATAAGATCAAGGAACTAGGGGACAATACCGAGGAATTGCGCCGACAGTTGCGCGAGCATGGTGGTGCGGCCGGAATGATAAATCGGTTGGTCCGGAGCTACCTCGGCCACGGTGAGCTGGAGCTCGGCACGCTTGACGAGGGATATGAGCTACGCCGGAACGGACGGACGATCACTGGGTCACTGAGTGAGGGCGAGAAGACCGCGCTTGCCATCTGTTATTTCCTGGCGACGCTGGAGGCGGAAGGACGAAAGCGCAAGGATCTGGTTATTGTAATCGATGACCCAATTTCGAGCCTCGATACGAAGGCGTTGAACTATGCCTTCAGTATTATCAAGGCGGCGGTTTCGGAAGCGGCTCAGGTGATTATTCTCACCCATAATCTGCATTTTATGAACGAAGCCAAAAAGTGGCTGAAGCCGAAAACGGAAAAAGTGGCGGGTGCCGATAAGGCGACCGCGAGCCTTATGTTTTTAGACACCGTCCAACCTGATGGCGCTGATACGAGGCGCACTTCGATCAAGGAAATGCCCCGTCATATCCGGGAATATGAGTCCGAATATCAGTACCTTTTCCATTTGACGTTAAGGTTCTTGGAGACGCCGGACGGAGCAGGCTACTTCTATGTGATGCCGAATGCGCTCAGAAAGATTCTTGATGTATTTTTGGCATTCAAGGTGCCCGGATCAGCGGGCCTGAGCAGCAAAATAGAAAAAGTTGCCAAGGACCCGGGCGAGGATGTCGATCAAGGACGTATTCTCGCGCTAGACCGCCTTGTCCAGTTGGAATCTCATGCCGACAATCTCGATGATCTGGTTGCGCAGTCTTCGATGACGGTGGAAGAAACAACGGACGCAGCCAACGCTCTGCTTGCCGTGATGGAGGCGCTGGACAAACCACATGTGGATCAGATGCGCCGTGTTTGCCGGGTTCAATGATGGAGTGGTCTAGTTAGGGTCAGTGGCGGACGTTAGAGGTTCTCTAGGAATGCGTCTTCACTTCGGACGAATGCCGACTTCACAATGCATCCATCTTAGGGAAATTTTGACCATCACATCAGGTCAACTAGTCAGACTTCCTAGTTGGTGTCGTTGCTCACTCCAATCCATGGGCAAAGCGCCAAGCCGCTTTATTCTCTCGACATTTAGATCAATCGGCTGTGTGCGGTTGAGGATGGCTTCGGTGGTATCGGGGGCAAGGAAGGCAAGCGGTATGATAGCTGCTGCGGATAAGGTCATTGTCCGCAACGCAAAATGGGCTAATCGTGTGCCAATTTGCTGGTTGGTCGAACCGCCACGGCGAGGCTTGGGCGTGGCCGCCCCACGGAGTAGGTCAGAGAGATTGGGGTCCGCCTTTGAGCAATTTGAAGGAG
>JAJECC010000133.1 GCA_022822205.1 Rhodospirillales bacterium
AACCCCGGCGTCGATGACCTCCACCTGGTACCCTTTGGCAAGCAGCGCCCGGGCGAGCTTCGTGGTGAAGGCATCCTCCTTGGGCAGGCCGAATCCGGCGGTCAGGCTGTCGCCGAGGGCCAATAGACGGACGGAATCGGCCGCGTCTCCCGTTCTGGCCATCAGTAAAACGGCGGCGAGAGCCAGGAAAATCAGCGAGACAGCCCTTGCCCGGGGTGAAAGTCCCGACCTATTTATGCCCTTGAATCTCATATGCGGTGTTTACGATGAATGCGCCCGATAAGATGTCCAATAAATCGCGTGACAATATTCATACTAATTTGGCCGAAGAAGCGACCGACTCAATGACTGCCCCCGGGACCGCCGACAAGACCGCCGATAACGCCGACCATTCGATCCTCATGGATGATGTGCGGCTCACCCTGACCAGCGCGGCGGGAGAGGTCAATATTCTTCGCGGCCTCGATCTCCGTGTGGCGGCGGGCGAAGCCGTCGGTGTCGTCGGCGCGTCCGGCGGCGGCAAGTCGACCATGATCATGGTCATCGCCGGGCTGGAACGGGCCACCTCGGGTACCGTGAAGACCGCGGGCGTCGATCTCGCCTCGTTGAGCGAGGACGATCTGGCGCTCTTCCGCCGCGACCGGATCGGCATCGTGTTTCAGGATTTTCACCTCATCCCGACCATGACGGCGCTGGAAAACGTCGCCGTGCCGTTGGAGTTCGCCGGCAAACCGGACGCCTTCGCCAAGGCCGAAGCGCAACTGGAAGCGGTGGGGCTCGGCCATCGTCTGACCCACTACCCCGGCCAATTGTCCGGCGGCGAGCAGCAGCGCGTGGCGCTCGCCCGGGCTTTTGCCGTCGAGCCGGCGATCCTGCTCGCCGATGAGCCCACCGGCAATCTGGACGGCGCTACCGGCAAGGCGGTGATGGACCTGCTGTTCGACCTGCATGACCGGTCGGGAACGACGCTCGTCCTGATCAGTCACAATCCCACGCTGGCGGCCCGCTGCGACCGTATCGTCACGCTCACCGACGGCCGGATCGTCGGCGAGGAGATTCCGGCCCATGCGCGGGACCATGGTCCGGAACAGGAGCCGGAACAGGGAGTTGCCTCCGCATGAGCAACCTGGCGCTCGCCGCCCGATTCGCCCGCCGCGAGCTCCGCGGCGGCCTCCGGGGATTCCGGGTCTTCGTCATCTGCCTGACCCTCGGCGTCGCGGTCATCGCCGGGGTGGGCAGCGTCTCCGAATCGGTAACCAGCGGCATCGAGCGTGATGCCAGGAGCCTCCTCGGCGGCGATATCTCGCTGCGCCTGCTGCACCGTCCCGTCACGGCGGAGCAGCGCGCCTATATTTCGGAGCGGGGCGATCTCTCCGAAGTCGTCGAGATGCGCGCCATGGCCCGCTCCGCGGGCGACCGGGCCGCCAAACGTTCCCTGGTCGAACTCAAGGCCGTCGACGGCGCCTATCCCCTGGTCGGCACCCTGGAAACCTTGTCGGGCGACGAACTCGGCGACGTATTGGCCCGCAGGGACGGCCTCTGGGGCGCGGCGGTGGAGCAAAACCTGCTCACCAAGCTTGGTCTCGGGATCGGCGACGAACTCCGCATCGGAGAGGGCACCTTCCGGATCAATTCCGTTATCAAGCGGGAGCCGGACCGGGTGGCCACGGTGCTGAGCTTCGGCGCGCGGGTGATGATCCCCAAGGCGGGTCTGGAGGAAACCGGCCTCGTCCGGCCGGGCAGCTTGATCCGCTACCGCTATCGGATCGCCGTCGACGAGACTGCCGACGTGAAGGCCTGGGTGGATGACGTCAACCGGGCGTTCCCCGAGGCCGGCTGGCGGGTCAACGACCGCTCCCGCGCCGCGCCGGGCCTGCAGCGCTTCATCGACCGGCTGACCCTGTTCCTGGGCTTCGTCGGCCTGACCACCCTCCTGGTGGGCGGGATCGGCGTTTCCAACGCCGTCGGCAGCTATCTCGACGGCAAGACGTCCGTCATCGCCACCTTCAAGTGCCTGGGCGCCCCGGCGAACCTGGTGTTCAAGATCTATCTGATCCAAATCCTCGTGCTGGCGCTGCTCGGGATACTCTTGGGCGTCGTCATCGGCGGGGTTGCGCCGATGCTGGCGGGCGGCGCCCTCAACGATCTGCTGCCGGTCGAACTGACCGTCGCCTTGTTCCCCAAGTCGTTGATTTTGGCCGCGATTTTCGGCGTGTTGGTGTCTCTCACCTTCGCGCTTTGGCCATTGGCGCGCACCCAGGATATTCCGCCCACACACCTCTTCCGGGCCAAGGTGGCGGCGGAAAAGGCGTGGCCGCACAAGGGCTACGTGGTCGCCACCGCGGTAACCGCCGTACTGCTGGCGGGTCTGATCATCGCCACCGCCGAGCGCGCCGGTTTCGCCATGTGGTTTGTCGGCGGCGCGGCCGCCGCCCTCCTGCTGCTGAAGGGCGCTTCGGTCCTGGTGATCAAGGGCGCGTCGAAACTCAACAACATCCGCCACACCGAATTGCGCCTCGCCGTTTCGAACCTCCACCGGCCCGGCGCCACGACGGGCAGCGTGGTCGTGTCCCTCGGGCTCGGGCTGACGGTGCTGGTGGCCATTGCCCTGATCGAAGGCAATATCTCCCGTCAGGTCAACGAGCGCCTGCCCGATCAGGCGCCGGCGTTCTTTTTTCTCGATATCCAGCCGACACAGGTCGCGGCCTTCGACCGGACGGTGAACGGCGTCGAAGGCACCGGAGACTTCATGCGCACGGCCGCCTTGCGCGGGCGCATCGTCCGCATCGACGGCGATCCGGTGAACCGGCGGCGGATCGGTGAAGGGTCCCGATGGGCGGTCCGCGGCGACCGGGCGCTCACTTACTCGGCGGTTCCCCTGGAGGGCGCCAAGATCGTCGCCGGCGAGTGGTGGCCCGCCGATTACAGCGGCCCGCCCAAGATTTCGCTGGACCGGGACATCGCCCGGGACTTCGGCGTCGGTCTGGGCGACACGCTGACCCTCAATATCCTCGGCCGGGAAATCACGGCGGAAATCGCCTCGCTCCGGGAGATCGACTGGCGGAGCCTGCGGTTCGATTTCGCCATAATTTTCTCGCCCGGGACGTTGGAGAACGCGCCCCACACCCATATCGCCGCCATCCAAGCGCCTAAAAGCCTGGAAGACCGTATCGAAGCCTCGGTCTCCGACCGGTTCGCCAACATTTCCGTGGTGCGGGTCCGCGAAGCCCTTCAGGCGGCGGCCAACATCGTCGCCGGCGTCGGCACCGCGGTGCGCGCCGTTGCCTCCATCACCATCGTCGCCGGCGCCATCGTGCTGGCGGGCGCGGTGGCGGCGGGACGGCGGCGGCGGATATATGACGCGGTGGTGTTCAAGGTATTGGGCGCGACCCGCGCCTCGGTCACCCGCGCCTTCCTGATCGAATATGGATTGTTGGGCCTCGCCACGGGGATCATTGCGGCGGTGATCGGATCCGTCACCGCCTGGGCGGTGGTCGTTTTCCTGATGCAGGCCGACTGGGTGTTCATCCCGGAAACCGTCGCCGTCACACTCGCCCTCTGTCTCGCGGTAACGCTGTTTATCGGCTTCGCGGGCACCTGGCGGGCCTTGGGACAGAAGGCGGGACCGCTGCTGCGCAACGAATGAGGCCAGCGCCCGGACGTAATTTCCTTATATTCTATCGGGGTTTGTCCGCATGAAATCTGCGTGAAAGGGACCGGTTTCCCTTGATACGGAATCGAATTCTGACATATTAAGGACCACGGAAATCCGCCCATGCGGGCGGGCGAACCATGAGAAATTTTAGAGGGTTGCAAAAAATGGCTTTCGGACGGGACAACAATCCGTTTGGCACACAGCGCATGACCACGGCGCAGGCCGAGGCGGCGCAAATCGATGTCGGCCTTCGGCGGTATATGCTGCGGGTCTACAACTACATGGCGTCCGGCGTGGCCCTGACCGGCATCGTGGCGGCGGCCACGGTTCAGTCGGAAACCTTGATGCAGGCGATCTTCGGCACCCCTCTCCAGTGGGTGGTGATGTTGTCGCCGCTGGCGTTCATACTGGTGCTGTCGTTCGGCATCAACAAGATGAAGGCGTCGACCGTGCAGGCCGTGTTCTGGCTGTTCGCCGCGGTCATGGGCCTGTCGCTCAGCGCCATTTTCGTGGTTTTCACCGGCACAAGCATCGCCCGGGTGTTCTTCATCACCGCCGGCACATTCGCGGCCATGAGCCTCTACGGCTACACCACCAAGCGCGATTTGTCCGGTCTCGGCTCCTTCCTGTTCATGGGACTGATCGGCATCATCATCGCGAGCCTGGTGAATCTTTTCCTGGCCTCGTCGGCGCTGCACTTCGTGATCTCGGTGATCGGCGTCCTGGTGTTCGTCGGCCTAACCGCCTACGACACCCAGAAGATCCGCAACGAGTACAACGAGTTCGACGGCGGCGAGATCGCCACCAAGAAGGCGGTATACGGCGCGGTCCGGCTGTACCTCGATTTCA
The DNA here is from genome assembly GCA_022822205.1 of Rhodospirillales bacterium. Lineage (GTDB taxonomy): Bacteria > Pseudomonadota > Alphaproteobacteria > Rhodospirillales > UBA2165 > JAJDXO01. Next base: position 4,505 of record JAJECC010000133.1, read on the forward strand.
TCAACCTGTTCATCATGCTGCTGCACCTGTTCGGCAATCGGGAATAGCGCGGCACGAGTCTCGAATGGAAAGGGCCCGGTTTGAACCGGGCCCTTTTTTCGTTTGATATCAAGCCCTTGTTTTACGCCGACAGGATTTCCCGTGCGGCATTGAGCTGACTCATCCGCTGGTGGGAGCCCATTTCGCCATCCGGGTGATGGATGGTCGCCAACATCCGGAAGCGGGCGGTGATCATCGAGCGGTCGGGCCGCTCCGCCGGCGGGAAGCCGAGAATATGAAGGGCCTCGGCCCGCGACTTCACGCCGTCTCTCAACGGGGAGAACGACAGCGCCGAGACAGTGGCCTTGAGGCGATCCAGTTCGGACTCCGGCGCCACCGGCGCGTCGGGATGCGCATTGGGATCCTCGAGGCTGAGTTCGAGATCGCCGGAATCCATGGCCAGCGCGATGCCGAGCGCGCGGCGGACGAAGGACGGGTCGTAGCCCGCCGTGAGACGCATCTGCAGGCGCGGCTTGCGGCGCCACGGCTTGCCCTTGGACGGGCCCGACTTGAGCACCGTCTCCTCCCGGTCTCCGGGGGGCGGCCCGCCGGGGTCGGGGGCATTGCGGATGACCTCGAAGGGCAACAGGATCAGAACCGAGCGCGCCAGATCGGCGACATTGACCCGACGCCGCGCCGCGAGATCCGTCACGCGGTCGCGAAATTCACTGGAGCATGGAATGGTGTATGGCTGTTTCCCCGGCGTATCGGTCATTGGCGTTCCAACAATTTATTCCTGGTGTCAGGTCTTGCGGCCGGGCCGGCCCGCGAATCCCCAATATATCGGGGCTGCGAAACCAAACGGCCGGCGGGACGGCCGCCATCGTCGCCCGAGAGACAACTACCATTGTGGTTAACAAGTGGTTTATGTGTGTAAGAGGGGTTTGCCGGCCGGAGCCGACCCGTCTCTACCGGAACCGGTGATAAACCGCTGTTGTTGAACGAAAAGGGCCGGCGACCGCCGGCCCTCCGCACAATCCGCGCCCGGTTTGCCTAGCTGCTTGGGCTCGGGCAGGCCGCGGCGCCCTTGATGGGTCCGTGGTTCTCGCCCTGCACCAGAATGGCGCAGCTTTGGCCGTCGGCGAGGTCGGCGGGCACGGTCGCCGAGACGGGCGCGCCGGTCCAGTCGCCGATGCGCTTCAATTCGGTGACGATGTTGTAGTTGGTGAGCGTCTTGCCGTGATTTTCGCCGCGCGGCACCCGGGTGGTTTCCTCGCGGATAAAGCGGACGAACCAGATACCGCCGCCCGGATTCGCCTCGCCCTTGACGGACACGGCGAACCCGGCCGCGGCCGGCGTTACCCGAACGTCCAAACGTTCGCCGCGGTCCTTGGCGATCCGTTTAAGGGTCCGGCGGACGGCCCCGCGGCGGGAGCCGACTTCGAACGCCCGGCCGTCGATGACCATCTGCGGCGTATAGACCTGCCCCCGCGGCAATCGGCCGGCATAGCCCCGCTGACGGTCCGTGTATTCGCGCTTGGAGAAGCGGTCCTTCCACTTGCCGGCGCTGCCATAGACCAGGTCGTCCCAGTAATCGACGTGGAGCTCGAGCGCAATCAGGTCCTTCCGCTTGGCCAGCTCGCCGAGATACACTTCGGCCGGCGGGCACGAGTAGCAGCTCTGGGAGGTGAACAGCTCGACCACCGTCGGCCGCGACGCATCGGCGGCAGCCGCCGGCTCGTGCGAGCCGGTGAGAGCGGCGATCGCGGCTCCTGCAACGGTCAGAGAGAAGAGGGTGCGTTTCATGGGATTCATGTGTTTCATGGGGGTCTAGCCTACTCCGGCTTTCGTCAACTGGACCAATAACGTTTCGGCGAGCCTCGTATTCCACCCGCGGGTCCGGTTCTTTCGACCGGTCACGCGATTGTCAGGAAGCGGACCTACTCGGTCGGGCCCCCCGCCTCCTGCCAGGCGGCGAACCCGCCGGCAATATGGCTGACCTTCTCCACCCCCATATCCTTCAGGGTCTTGGCCGCCAACGCCGACCGGCCGCCCGAACCGCAATAGAGGACCAGATGCTTGCCGCTGGCCAGCGCCGGGTTGTGCATCGGACCCTCGGGATCGACGATGAACTCCAGGAAACCGCGCGGGGCGTGGATGGAATGCCTGATGGCGCCCCGTTGATGCTCGTCGGTCTCGCGAACATCCACGAGAACGACACTGTCGTCGTCGACCATCGCCAATGCATCCTCGGCCGACAACGTGTCGATGACCCCGTTGGCCTCGGCGAGCAATTCCTTGAATCCCTTTCCGCTCATCCAATTGTTCCTTCTTGTTGACTCAGTTCCTCAAGCACAGGTTCAGCCTTCGCCGCCATCGTCGTGCCAGCCTTCCCACTCCTTGACCGGCGAGGTGTAGCCCGTATCCGCGCCTTTTGCGCGGCTCATCGCGGACATTGCCTGCTCGTTCGACAGCAGTGACAGTGTCTTCTGAGAGGCGATGGCGCCGCCATGGGACAGGGTCAGGACGATGGAGAACACCGCCTCGCTGTCCGGCGCCTCATAGATGGCGATAATGTCCGTGTCGCCAAACACCCAATAGAAATGCAGCAACTTGCCGCCGAAGCTCTCGATCACCTTGGACATCTGTTTCGGCCGGTCGGAGGGATGCTCCGCCATCGCCTTCAAGGATTCTTCGGAATATTTGGTTTGTGTCATGAAGATGGGCATGACGGGTCTCTCCTGGTGGTCAGATGTTTGTTTTTGAATTGAGCCCCTAGTTTAGCACACCGCATCTTCAGGTCAGGGCTGTTGACGGACAAATTCGACAAAATGAATTTACGGCGCATCAATCGTTTGAAAATGACGGCTATTTCGCGTTCAATCGGGTCCGGGGAGGAATTCAACGAAATTCACGGTTTATTTTATCAGGGAGAACTCCATGAAACGCTTTCTAATTGCCGGTGCCGCCGCCTTCATGATTGCGGGTGGCGCGCAGGCGCAAAACGTAACCTTGACCATGACGTCGGCCTCGCCGGGCGGCGCGACCGATATCGCGGCCAAGAACCTCGCCGAATTGGCCGCGGCCAACAAAATCGCGACCATCCAGGTCCAGGGCGGCAAAACGCTGACCCGAACCTTGCGGGAATTGGCCGAGGGCAAGATCGACATCTCGGCTTCGCCGTTCGTCCTGCACTTCATGATGGGCAAGGGCCTTGGCCCGTATTCCGATCTGAAGGCAGGCGGCAAGGGTGCGAAGCTCCAGGCCAACCTGCGGCTGCTGTACCCGTATCACCTGGCGTCGTTCTATCTGATCGCGTTCCAGAGCACCGGCATCGACAGCTGGGATAAGCTCAAGGGCAAGACGATCTTCAACGGCCCGCCCCGCGGCGGCGCATTGATTTCCGCCCGGGCCGCGATCCGTCTCAACACCGGCATGACCGAAGGCAAGGGCTACACCGGCAAGCAGATCGCCTGGGGACAGGCCAACTCCTTGTTCCTCGACCGCTCGGTCGATGCGGCGGTGCGTCCCGGCGTGAACCCGGCCGATTATATGCCGATCTACATGGCGGCGGGTAAGATCAACATCGTTTCCATGCCCAAGGCCAAATACGAAACACCGGCCTTCCGGAAATTCGTAAAATCTCCGGGTAAGGTGGCGAACGTGTTCCCGGTGAGCGAACTCGCCCACTATGGGCCGAACGCCCGGATCATCTCCGAAGACGGCACGTTCCGCACCTTCGCCGACACCGGCGGGGACATGGTGCAGGCGAGCATGGACAAGGCATTGGCCAAGAAATTGACCGCCGCCTTCATCAAGGGCGTTCCCGCCCTTCAGAAAAAGGTGCCGTTCGCCAAGACGACCCTCTACGGCTCGGTCGACGATACCAAGATGGGCATGTGCGCCGCGGGCGTCAAATTCCACCCCGGTGCCGTCGAGGCCTGGGAAGAAGCCGGTCATAAGATCGCCGATTGCGCCAAGCCGTAGCCTGACGGTCTGAAGCAATCCAAGAGCAGTTGGAGAACGAGCCGGAACACCTGAACCGTGTTCCGGCTCGTTCCACTCTAACCTACCGGCCCATGGCCGGGCTGCAAGTCAGGGACGGGCGCAAGCCATGAGCGACAAACCCATCGAAGGCGAAGTCCAGGACCACAGGGATTGGATGATGAAGGTCGGGCTGGTGTTCGCCTTCTTCCTGGTCTGCATGGGCATGCTCAACAACCTGCCCAATATTCCCGGCCTGCTGCCGGCCATCCAATCCATCCCGGGTTTGTCGGGCCTGCCCCGCATCAGCAAGTTCAGCTCCGAGTTTTTCTTCCCCATCGTTTTCTGCGTCATGATGATCGTTGCGCTGATGACCACGTCCTTTGCGCGCACCTGGCGCAACAAGGGAGCCGTCAAGCGGTCCGCCGGCATCGGCCTCGACGTATTGATGCTGGTGACCACCGTCGGCCTGATGCTCACCTACTGGATCGAACACGACCAGGTGTGCCTCCTGGATATATTCAGCGGAGAGCGCGAGCGCCTGATGGCGGAGAATGCCGCCCGCGCCGACGAATACCGCGAAATTTTCGGCACCGAACCGGATGACGACTTTCCCGATTGCCAGGCAAATCTCGGCAACTGGATCATGCCGATCCTGGTCTGGGTGGTGGCCATCTACTTCGTTTACATCGTCAAGGCCTGGGGCCTGCCCATCGTCGCGGTGGCGATCATCGTGTCGCTCTACACCCTGCTCTCCTCGGGCGCCTGGTACTTCGACCTCACCGACAACAAATACCTGACCACCTCCATCGGCACCGTCGAGGACGGGGTTCGAAATTTCTCCGCCGGCGTGGTCGGCGCGCGAAACGCCATCATATTGGAATCGAACAGTATATTCGGGCAGTTCCTGAACATTACGGTGAACATCGTCTTCCCGTACGTGGTGCTGGGCGCCTTGTTCGGCGCGTCGGCGGGGGGCAGGTCGCTGATCAAGCTCGCCGTGGTCATCACCCGGAAACTCAGGGGCGGGCCCGCACACGCGGCCGTGGTCGGATCGGCGACATTCGGGACCATCTCCGGCGGCCCGGTGGTGAACGTGCTGGGCACCGGGACGCTGACCATCCCGATGATGATGCAGAACGGATTCCGGCCCACCTTCGCGGGCGGCGTCGAAGCCGCCGCCTCGTCCGGCGGTCAGATCATGCCGCCGGTGATGGGCATCGCCGCCTTCGTCCTGGCGGCGCTGTCGACGGTGCCCTATTCGGAGGTCATCGTCGCGGCGTTCCTGCCGGCCGTGGCCTATTTCTTCAGCCTGTTCCTCATGGTGGTCTTTGAATCCCGGCGGATGAACATTCAGCCCGTCGGCACGCTGACCGAGGAACAGAAGCTGGACAAGCGGGACTGGACGAACCTGTTGATGATCGCCGGACCCATCCTGATCATTCTGATCCTGCTGCTCAGCAAGAAAGACAATGTGGGAACCGGCATCAGCGGCTTCATCTTCGGCTATGACCCGGCGTCCGGCGAGGCATTGCCGTGGCTGCTTCAGGTCTATCAGAACGCCGCGGGCGATCCGGATTCCGCCGGCTTCTGGGCGGTTTTCGTCCTGGTCATCCTGCTATTCCTGGATCCCGCGATCCGCAAGCGTCCGGTCAAGGTGCTGCGGGCCCTGGCCGACGCCGGCATAATCATCGCCGAGTTGTTCCTGCTGCTGATCGCGGTCTCGATCATCGACGTCAGCGTCAACTTCACCAATTTCACCGGTATCCTGACCATCGACATTCTCAACTGGCTGCGCTCGGTGTCGACGTTCGAGATATTCGGGCAGACCATCACCATCGGCGGCGCGCTCTATCTCATGCTGGCGCTGGTGGTCGCCATGTTCGCGACCATCCTGCTGGGCATGGGGATGCCCACCCTGCCGGCTTATGTGAACGTCATCCTGATCATCGGCCCGCTGTTGGTGGCGCTCGGCACATCCTACTTCACCGCCCACATGTTCATCTTCTATTTCGCGGTCGCCTCGGCCATAACGCCGCCGGTTGCGATCGCCGCGTTCGCGGCCTCGACAATCTCGAAATCGGAGCCCCTGGCCACGGGTTTCGCCGCCGTGCGCGCCGGGATCGTGATGTTCACCATCCCCTTCGTGTTCGCATTCTACCCGGAACTGCTGTTGATCGAGCAGGCCCAGATCGCCCAGTCGGTGGACGGTGCGCCCAGCGCGACCAAGCAGTACCTGCCGGGATACGACGGCACGGTAGGCCTGGCGCAAATCAGTTGGCTGCTGCTGAAACTGGCGGTGGCCCTCTACCTGGTGGCCAGCGCCTTGAGCCGGTTTGACCGGGCGTCCCTGCCGACCTACGAGATCGCCCTGCGCTTCGTGCTGGCGGTGTTGATTTTGCTGAAAATGCCGTTGATCTCGACGTCCGCCCTCGTGGCCACCGCCATCTACCTGGCCTTCCACTTCCTGCTGGGGGCACGACTGCGGCGGGCCCGAGCGGAACCGGAACCCGAGCCCCAGCGTCTAGCGGGCGAGTAGTTCGGCGTTGCCGCCGGTGGCGGCGGTGTTGACCGTCAGCGCGCGTTCCACGGCAAACCGCTGAAGATAGTGCGGCCCGCCGGCCTTGGGGCCGGTGCCCGACAGTCCCTCACCGCCGAAGGGCTGAACGCCCACCACCGCGCCAGTCATGTTGCGGTTGACATAGGCATTGCCGACCCGCACGCGGGAGCTCACATAACCGGCGAAGGCGCCGATGCGGCTGTGGATGCCGAGGGTGAGGCCATAGCCCTTGCGGTTGATCTGCTCGATCACCCGGTCGATGTCGGCGGCATCGTATCGGACCACATGCAGCACGGGGCCGAAGACCTCGTCTTCAAGATCGTCCAGACTGCCGAGTTCGTAAATCCGGGGCGCCAGGAAAGTACCGTCCGCCGTCCCTTCGGGCAGCGCCCCGGCGAAACGGGTAACGGCGCGTTCGTCCATTTGCTGGCAATGAGTCTCTAGCCGGGCGAGCGCCTCTTCGTCGATGATCGGGCCGACATCGGTCTCCAGCAGGGCCGGATCGCCGAGCTTCAGCTCGGCTGCCTTGCCCGCCAGCATGTCGATGACGCCGTCCGCCGTATCATCCTGAAGCAGCAGGACGCGCAGCGCCGAGCAGCGCTGCCCGGCGCTTCGGAAGACGGACTGGGCCACGTCGTCGACCAATTGTTCGGGCAACGCCGTCGAATCGGCGATCATCGCATTGATGCCGCCGGTCTCGGCGACCAGCGGAACCAAAGGGCCTTCCCGCGCCGCGAGGGCCCGGTTGATGGCCCGGGCCGTCTCGAACGACCCGGTAAACGCGACGCCGTCGATGAGCGGGTGGGAGACCAAGAACCCGCCGACGCCCGGCCCGTCTCCCGGCAAATGATGCAGCACCTCTTCGGGCACGCCGGCTTCGTGGAGCAGGCGCACCGCTTTTTCCGCGATCAACGGCGTCTGCTCCGCCGATTTGGCCGCAACGCAATTGCCGGCGGCCAGTGCCGCCGACACCTGGCCCACGAAGATCGCCAAAGGGAAATTCCATGGGCTGATGCAGGCGATCGTGCCGCGACCCGCCAGACGAAGCTCGTTGGTCTCGCCGGTGGGACCCGGCAAGGTTTGCGGATTGCCGAATGCCGCGCGCGCTTCCGCGGCGTAATAGCGGAGGAAATCCGCGGCCTCGCGAACCTCGGCAATGGCGTCGGGGATGGTTTTGCCGGCTTCGCGGATACACAACGCGGCAAAATCGAACATGCGGACGTCCAGCAGTTCCGCGGCGCGTTCGAGTATCTCCGCCCGGGCCGCCGCGGGAATTCCGTTCCATCCGTCCCGCGCCGCCGCGGCCGTGCGCAGGGCTCCGTCGGCCGCCCGGGGACTCGCGGCGCCGATGGTGCCGACCTCTTCCGAACGGCGGGCGGGATTATAGACGGTAACGATCGCGCCCTCCGGGTACCGATGGCCGGCATGGACGGGCTCAAGGCCGTGCAGCGCCTCCGCGACGGTGTCCGCAGCCGCCGGCATGGTCAGGTCGCAACCCGGGGAGTTGGCCCGGTGCGGCCGGTAGAGATCTTCGGGCAATGGAATTCGGCCGTTTCGAAGAGTATCGAAGGAGTTCAGCCGCAGGTCGGGATCGGCGATCACCCGCTCCACCGGCAGATCGTCGTCCGCCAATCTGTTGACGAAGGAGGAATTGGCGCCGTTTTCCAGCAGCCGCCGGACCAGATAGGACAACAGCTCCCGATGCCCGCCCACCGGCGCGTAGGTCCGGCAGGTGAGCCGTCCCCCGCCTTCCTTCAGGACCTTGTCGTAGAGCGGTTTTCCCATGCCGTGAAGGCGCTGGAACTCGAGCCGGCGGTCCGGTCCTCCGGCGATCTCCAGGACCGCCGCGATCGTGTGGGCGTTGTGGGTGGCAAACTGGGGATAGATGTGCTCGGGCCGGTCCAGCAGCGCCCGGGCGCAGGCGAGATAGGACAGGTCGGTCGCCTGTTTGCGGGTGTAGACGGGATAGTCGGCGAGCCCTTCCTGTTGGGCACGCTTGATCTCGCTGTCCCAGTAGGCGCCCTTGACCAGCCGGACCATCACCGGGGAGCCGCTGTCCCGGGCGATCCCCTCGACGGCGGCGATGACTTCCGGCGCCCGTTTCTGATAGGCCTGGACCGCCAGGCCGAGCCCCGGCCAATCCTTTAGATCCGGACCGAGCTTGACCGCCTCGAACACCTCCAGGGAAATCAACAGCCGTTCCGATTCCTCCGCGTCGATACACAGGCTCACACCGCGCGCCATGGCCGCGCGGGCCAGTTCGCGGACCCGGGGAACCAATTCGGCCATCACCCGGTCCCGCTGCGCGTATTCGTAGCGGGGATGGAGCGCCGACAGTTTGATCGACACCCCGGGCGCGGCATGAATATCGGCGCCGGCGACGGTGCCGCCGATTGCGGTGACGGCGTCCCGGTAAGCCGCCAGGTAACGCTCGGCGTCGACGGCCGTCCGCGCGCCCTCGCCCAGCATGTCGAACGAGAACAGATAATCCGCGTGTTCCGGTTCATTCGCCGATTCGATGGCCGCGTCTATCGTCTGCCCGAGGACGAACTGGTCGCCGATGATGTGCATGGCGTGCACCATGGCCCGGCGGATGACCGGCTCGGCGCCGCGCGCCAGCAGCCCGGCGATCAGGTTGCGCGATTCTTCGGACTCCGGATTCCATTCGAGCACCTTGCCGGTCAGCATCATCGCCCAGGTCGACGCATTGACCAGCACGTGGTCGCTCTCGCCGATATGCCGGGACCAGTCGGCATCGAGAATCTTGTCGCGGATCAGCCGGTTGGCGGTCTCCGCGTCCGGCACCCGGAGCAGCGCCTCGGCGAGGCACATGAGCGCCACCCCTTCGTCGGTGGACAGATCATACTCCTGAAGCAGCAGGTCGATGCCGCCCGACACACGGCGCCGGTCGCGGATATGGGCCACGAGGTCCCGGGCGCGGGATTCGATCCTGGCGCGCTCATCGGGCGAGAAACCATGGACGGCGCGCAATCGCTCGACGGCCGCTTCATCGGCCGCCGTGCGATAGGCGTCCAGATTCCCGAACCGCCCGGATACGGTTGGCCTAGCCCGCATTTCTCACCAGGATCATGGTCTGCGCGGCGCTCAGGACAGAGCCGGATCGGTTTCCATGCCCGGCGTCATGTCCGGGGCCATGTCCGGGGCTTGCCCGCCCGATGACTTCTTGTAGTTTCTGTCGACGTAGTTGCAGAGGTGATCGTAGAAGGTCGTCACCTCGTAGCGGGGCGGATTGTCCGGCCCGGTGCAGCCGGGCAGCGGCTCGGACCGCACATCCCAGTTGGGATTGTAGAAGAACGCCGAGATATGCCGCTCCACCGGCGGCGCCAGCACCCGGTGCGGCGTCGCGATGAACCGGCCGTTGGTCCATTTCTGCATGAAGTCGCCGCTGTTGACGATCATCGCGCCTTCCACATGGCCGGCGGTGATCCAGTCGCCGTCCCGGGTCTTTACCTCCAATCCCGGAATTTCGGGGATCGGCAGGAGCGTAATGAATCCATGGTCCGTATGGGGAGAGATGCCGAACTCGTCCTCCTCCGCCTCGACCGCCGGATACCGGACATTGCGGGTCAGCCAGTGAGGATCGGTGAACATCCCGTCGAAATAGTCCGGCGCCAGGCCCAGGGCCCGGGCATAAAGCGGCAGCAGCGATTTGCCGAGGTCTTCCATGGCCTGGTAGTAGGCCAGCATGGTCGGCTTGAAGCCGGGAAGCAGCTCCGGCGCCGGCCACTTGTTGGGCCCGGTAAACCGGCGCCCCTCGCGGATGCCCGGATGATCGTCGGGCCGTTCCCGGACGATGCGATAGTTCTCGTTCAGATCGTACTTGGTGTTGTCGCCCGCATCGGTGGTCACGTAGATGGTCGACTTGATGGGCACGTAACCGGTGGTCCGCTCATCCACCTTGAGTTTCAGCTTCTCGTCCTGCGGCAGGGCGTGCAGGCCGCGCACCTGATCCACCGCGGCGGCGATCAAATCCGCCGGCACCCCGTGACCGGCGATATAGTAGAACCCGATTTCCTCCTGCACCCAGCGCAAGGTCTTCGCAAGCTCGTCGGTCGCCAACTCGTCGCCGGCGAGAAACGGCGCGATATCGAGAACCGGGATTTCCCTGGTATCGGTCATCGGTTGTCCACCGGCGGTGCCGGCGCTCCTTCCTCGGCCGCCTGGGCGGCGATACGCTCGGGGCCGAAATACGGCGGCAACCGAGCACCGGCGTGAATTGGCCGGCCAATAGCCGGGATTCCGCCCCTACAAAAAATAGTTATTTTTTAAGCAAATTAATATCTGTAATTCTTATATCAACGCCGCATCGACGACGAACCGCGGAGTCGTTCCAGGAGACCGATATGAGCACCGCCGCCCAACCTCTCGAGAGCACCCGGACCACGCCCCCCGTCGCCCTGGAAACCGTGATGAGCGACGACGGCAGGTTTCACGACATTCCGACCCTCGATCTCGGCGGCTATCTTGCCGGCGATCCGGCGGCCCGCGACGAACTGGCGGCGCAGCTCCGCTACATCCAGGAGAACATCGGCTTCTACTATGTGGTCAATCACGGCATCGACCGGGGACCCATCGACGCGGCCTATGCGGCGCTGGAGGAATTCTGCGCGCTGCCCATGGAGGAGAAGCTCAAGCTCAAGATCAATGAGAACTCGGTCGGTTACATTCCGTCGGAATCGACGGTCTATGTCACCTCGGTGATCAACGAGAACACCGAGAAGGACCTGAACGAGACCATCACACTGGCCCGCGAACGCGCGCCGGACCATCCCCACATCCGGGCCGGTTACCGGTTCTGCGGCCCCAACCCGTGGCCGGAGAGCCTGCCCCGGTTCAAGACCGCCATGGTCGACTACCAGAACGAGATGAGCAAACTGGGCTACGCCATGCTGCCGCTGTATGCGCTGGCCCTCGACAAGCCCGCCGATTTCTTCGATCCGTATTTCACCGAACCCACCTGGTGGACGCGCAACGCCCACTATCCGCCGGCCAAGGCCAAGGAAAACCAGTTCGGCATCGCCCCCCACTGCGATCACAGCTTCATGACCCTGCTGCCGATCTCGGACGTGCCGGGGCTCGAAATCCTGACCCCCGAAAAGGAGTGGATGGTCGCCAAGCCGATCAAGGATTCGATCATCGTCAATACGGGCGAGTTCCTGAACCGCTGGACCAACGGCCGGTTCATGCCGACGCCGCACCGAGTGGTGCCGCCCCGAAAGGACCGCTATTCCATGGCCATGTTCTTCAATCCCAACCCGGAGACCGTGGCCGATCCGCTGGACACCTGCATTTCGGACGACAACCCGGCCCGGTTCGAGCCCATGACCATGCTTGAATATATGAGCTGGTACATCGATACCAACTACAAGCGGGACGCCGGGGGGACGCAGAGCTAGGGTCTGTACTCGATCAGGGGATTCCCGTTTTTGCGCCCCCTCACCCACACGTCGTCATGCCCCGACTTGTTCGGGGCATCCACGCCTTTGCGGCTGGCGGTACACGTGGATGGCCGGGTCGGGGCCCGGCCATGACGCTTTGGGGCGGGAGCGGCGACCCTCACCGTCTCACCGTCTCCGTGGTTCAAGAACTGAAAACGTGGATAAACGACGCAAACCAAGTCGTCATCACCGGGTCGGGGCCCGGAACTCCGTCAGCCGGTCTCGATCAATTCCAGCAGCGCCCCTTCGAGGACGGTCCAGTCCGTATTCCCGGTTTCGGCGATCACCTCTACCCGGCTGTCCCGCCGGTAGGCGATGGGCATCACCGTCATTTCATTCCGCACCCGGTCTATCAGCAGCCACTCGTCCGGCGTTCGGAATACCCCTTTGAGGCGCTGAAGGTTCCCGACCGGGCCGGGATGGCCCAGCAGGTCGACGAGTTCGTCCCGGCGAAACACGTCGCGGGCATCGAAGATCCAGCCGCAGGCATCGAACCCTTCGCCGGCGCTCCGCCGCCGGATGGGCTTTCCGGGCGAAAGATTCCCGGTGTCCGGCGAATCGGGAGACCCGTGATCATGTCCGTGGTCATGCCCGTGATCATGGGCATGATCATGGAGGTGCGGAAACAACGGCGCCCGCGCGGCATCGCCGGCGAGATCGAGCAGCGCCGGGTCGAGGACGCCCCGGCTCGTGGTTTCGATCACCGCCTTGGGCGGAAACAAATCCCGCGCCCATGCGTCGAAGGCCTTCAAGTCGCCGTCGGCCGCGAGATCGGCCTTGTTGGCCACCAGCACGTCCGCCAAATGCACCTGATCGCGAAGCAGGGCCACCTCCCGCAGCCTGGGGTCCTGGACGACCCTGGGATCGACCAGGCAGATGACCGCACCCACGTCGACCGCGGCACGGAGATCGTCGCCGCGAAGCTCGTCCAGAATGCCCGCCGGGTGCCCGATGCCCGTGGGCTCGATGATCAATCGCTCGGGCCTCGCCCGGCGGAGCACATCGGCAATCGCCGCCTTCATCGGCAGGTTCATGGCGCAGCACATGCACCCGCCGGCGATTTCGCGGATCACCACACCGTCGGTTTCGGCTTCGTCGGGTTCGAGCGCCGCGCCGTCGACCGGCACCTCGCCGAACTCGTTGACCAGGACCGCCCACCGCTCGTCCGGCGGCTTGCGCGACAGCAGATGACGGATCGCCGTCGTCTTGCCGACGCCGAAGAATCCCGTAAACAGGGTAGTCGGAACATTGGCGGCGGTCATATGGGCTCCAAGGCGATCTCAGCCGGGCTTCCGCGCCAGGAACGGATAGCCGAACACGTCGAAGGCGCGGGCGTTTTTCCCGGCGTCTACCGGCGAATCGCTGTCGATCGGTGCTCCGTCATCCATGATCGGCGCCTCCCCGCCGCATGGGCCGAAGAGTACCGCCGTTGGATCGGTTCTCCGAGACATTTTTCGCTTCCCGCGGGCCGTTCAAGCCGCCGTGAGCACGGCCCGACAGCGCTTGCGCCGGCCCTTCCGGAAGCTAAGATCACCGCCATGAAGGGATTGCGCGCCATCCGCCCGGGCCGGGAATTTGCCGCCTCCCCGGCGGCGTTGGCGCTGATTTTCCCGGCCATGATGCCGCTCGCGGCCGCGGCCCGGCGGACCGAACTCGCTGGGCGACCCCAATGAAATTCCCACCCAGGATGATCGTGCCCGCCCTGGCGCTGGTCATCGCCGCCGGTCTCGGCGGATTCCTGATCGCCGATACGGCCAGGCTGCCGGGCGGGTCCGCCGTCAAGACCAGGGTCATCGGCACGACAGGCACGGTCGCCGGCGCGTCGATCGGCGGTCCGTTCACCCTCACCAATCACCGGGGCGAGGCCGTTACCGAAAAGGATTTTCTCGGCAAACACACGCTGATCTTCTTCGGCTTTACCCATTGTCCGGATATCTGCCCGACGACGATGAATGAAATCGCCTTCGCGCTGGACCGGCTGGGCGACAGGGCCAAGGACCTCAACGCCCTGTTCGTGACCATCGATCCCGAGCGCGACGATCCCGAAGCCCTCGGCGATTACATGGAACTGTTCGACAAGAGAATCACCGGCCTCACGGGGACGCCGGAACAGATCGCCGGCGTCGCGAAGGCGTTCCGGATTTTCTACGCCAAGAACATTTCGGCCGACGAGCAGGCCAGGCCCAAGGAGGATCGGTTCTATTTGATGGATCACTCCACCATCACGTACCTGATGTCGCCCACCGGCGAGTTTATCCGCCACTATTCCTACGGCACGCCGGCCAAGGCGCTGGCGGACGACATCCGGGCGCGGCTCTAAAGGGCGAAGGGAGCGGCCATGAAAACCATCTTCGGCGCCGTTCTCGCGGCGGCGGTCATCCTTGCCGTTCCGGCCGGCGCCTCCCTGGCGGCGGATGTCACCGTCGGCGGGCTGACCATCTCGAACCCCTGGGCGCGGGCGTCCACCGGCGGATCGCGGCCCGGCGTCGCCTACCTCACCATCGCCAACAAGGGCGGCGCGGACAGCTTGACCGGGGCAGGCTCCCCGGTCGCCGGGCGCGTCGAGCTGCACCGGATTGTCCATGACGGCGACCGGGCCCGCATGGGCAGGATCGGGAAAATCCGGCTGCCCAAAGGGAAATCGGTCGAGTTCAAGCCCGGCGGGCTCCACATCATGCTGTTGGGCCTGAAACGGCGGTTGAAGGAGGGCGAAACGTTTCCGCTGACGCTCTATTTCGCCGAGGCGGGCAGGGTCGACGTAACGGTCCGGATCATGGGCGCGGGCGCCATGGGCGATCACAAGGGCCATGGTCCATAGTCACGGCGGCCGCGGGCACGGACATCGCAACCAATCCTAAGCTGCGCTCGGGCATTGCCCCCGGCGTTCCGATTGTCGATACTCTGCCGAGGCCCATCGGGGGGCACGGACCGGCCGCGACGAGGCGGGTCACTTCAACATTTCTTGGAGGTCAATTAATGACTCAGGCCACGAAAAGGACGTTTGCCGCCGCCGTTTCCGTCTTCGCCGTCTCGACGCCCGCGCTCGCGC
The DNA here is from genome assembly GCA_022822205.1 of Rhodospirillales bacterium. Taxonomy (GTDB): domain Bacteria; phylum Pseudomonadota; class Alphaproteobacteria; order Rhodospirillales; family UBA2165; genus JAJDXO01. Next base: position 19,536 of record JAJECC010000133.1, read on the forward strand.
ACCATCCTCTGGGCGGCCTGCCCATGGAGACATTTGCCCACGGCGTATTGTCCGGCGCCGGTCATCCGGTCCTTGGGTTTGATCATCTGTTCTTCGTGCTCATCGTCGGCATCGCGGCGTTGTTTACCGGCCGAAAGTATCTTTCGCCGGCTTTCTATATCGCCGCCATGCTGATCGGCACCCTCATGATGTCGGGCGGGTTCGGCCTGCCGGCCAAGGAGTTGGTCATCGGACTGTCGCTTCTGGTTATCGGCGGACTGGTCCTCGCGGGCCACCGCCTCGCGCTGTTGCCGGCATTCGGCCTGTTCGCCTTTTTCGGATTGTTCCACGGTTCGGCCTTCGGCGACTCCATTGCCGCCCAGGAAGCCGCCATGGGCGCCCAGGTGCTCGTCGGCTATCTGATCGGCCTCGGCGTAATCCAGTACGCTCTCGCCGTCGCCGCCGGCCGGGTGGCCGAAAAACTGTGGCAGGTGTCCGAGGTCCCGGCCGTGCAGGTCCGTCTCGCCGGCGCCGTCGCCGCGGGCATCGGCCTGTTCCTGACCCTCGAGAACGTCGAAGGCATCGTATTCGACGCGATGGGCTGGGCGGCCTGACCCGCCAATTCGGCATCGCGGAGCGCCGGGCCGGGCAGCCGGACCGCCGCTGCCGAGGAGCCGGCCAACTCGCCCGCCGGGGCGTGCCGGGTGCCGAACGCCCCTGCATCGGCCGGGCGCGCCGTCCGGCGTGGTCATGGCGCCCTGCCGTTTTTCGCCAATTTACTTAGCGAAGTTGATTGAAAAAAATTTCCGTCCGCCGCTCGCCTCCGCGATTGACAATCATTCTCAATAAGCCAATATTAAGGACCGAGGGGTACGGTCCTGTACCCGCCCAAGAGGATCGCGATGTACGTTTGCATGTGCCACGGTTATACGGACAGTCAAATTCGCCGGCTCGTCGAAGAGGGCGTGACGTCGGCGGCCGAGGCCTATGAGCGCTTGGGCGAAGTTCCCGAGTGCGGCAAGTGCGTCGAGGAAGCCCAGGCGGTGATCGATCGGGTCAGAGGCGCCGCCGCCGCTTAATCGTCCCCGTGCACCTGGGCATTCATGTAATGCTCGACCCCCATCTTCTCGATCATGCCGAGCTGGGTCTCGATCCAGTCCACGTGCTCTTCCTCATTGTCGAGGATCGAGCGAAACAGGTCGCGGGTGACGTAGTCGGCCGCCGACTCGCAGTGGGCGATGCCTTCCCGGAGATCGGGAATGGCTTCCATCTCGGTCCGGAGGTCGCATTCAAGCACCTCCCTGACGTTCTCGCCGATATAGAGCTTGCCGAGGTCCTGCAGGTTCGGAAGCCCTTCGAGAAAGATGACCCGCTCGATGACCATGTCGGCGTGCTTCATCTCGTCGATGGATTCCTCGTATTCATGGTGGGCCAGCCGCTTCAGCCCCCAATCCTTCAGCATCCGTGAATGCAGGAAGTATTGATTGATCGCCGTCAGTTCGTTCTTGAGCACCTTGTTGAGATACTTGATGACCTCTTTATCGCCCTGCATGAAGCTCCCCTCGCGGTTTTGTCGGGCCGCGCGGCCCGTTGATGTCTACGCACCGCAATAGCACGGACCTTCGACGAATGACCAGTGATAACGACTTGCAGCAGGCGCATTAATCCCGTGCATCCGGTCCCGCGACGGCCTGGAAATGCCCAATACTTCTCACTTGGGTCCCGGCGGCCCTGGCGTTCCGTCCGGTCTGAACTATATGGAATCGGGGACAAGGCCGGACGCCGAATTCGGCACCAAAACGGGCCGCGAAATGTCCTGAAATGTCTATTTTTGTCCATAAATGTCCATGAATGTCCATGAATGTCCATGAATGTCCATTCCGCGAAAACGCCGGATGATTCGAAACCGAAACGGTTTTCATCCGGGCGCGGCGGAATTAGGCTGAGAAAATTTCCGCCGGAGAGGACCGCCACATGCCGTTTCAGCCCGCATCCGATGTCCTGAAGGACATCACCGTTCTGGAGATGACCCTCGCCCGGGCCGGACCCACCGCCGGGCGCCAGATGGCCGACTGGGGCGCCAACGTGATCAAGATCGAGCCGCCAGGGCTGGGCGGGGACAGGGATTTCTCCGCCCGCCACTCGCCGGACTTCCAGAACCTGCACCGCAACAAGCGGAGCATGACGCTCAACCTCAAGTCGGAAGAGGGCGTCGGGGTGTTCAAGAGGATGGCGGAGAGCGCCGACGTCATCGTCGAGAATTACCGCCCGGACGTGAAGGCGCGTCTCGGCGTCGACTACGAAAGCATCAAGGCGATCAACCCCCGGATCGTTTATGCCAGCATCTCGGCCTTCGGCCAGGACGGGCCGTACGCCGAGCGGCCCGGGCTCGACCCGGTCGTCCAGGCGATGGGCGGGCATATGTCGGTCACCGGTCATCCGGGCCAGGGGCCGGTGCGCTCGGGCGCGGCCATCTCGGACATGATGGCCGGCACGCTGCTGGCCAACGGCATCATGCTGGCGCTGTTCGAGCGGGAGCGGTCCGGCGAAGGCCAGTGGGTGCAGACCACGCTGATGGAGGCCTGCATCTTCCTCTTGGATTTCCAGGCCGCGCGCTACACCATGAACGGCGACGTGCCGGGCCAGGCGGGCAACAACCACCCGACCAACGTGCCGACCAACGCTTTCCGGACCTCGGACGGGCACGTGCTCCTCGCGCCCATGGCCGCCATGTGGGAGAAGTTCTGCAAGGCGCTGGGCGCCGAGGAACTGATCGACGATAAGCGCTTCGCCTCGGCCAAGGCGCGTTTCGAGAACCGGGACGAACTCAACCCGCTGATCGAGGCCAGGACCGAAACCCGGACCGCGGACGAATGGGTCGCCGCCATGAACGCCGTCGGCGTGCCGTCCGGGCCCATCAACACCCTCGACAGGACCTTCGCCGATCCCTGCGTCGAGGCGTTGGGGGTGCGCCAGACCGTGAAATCGCCCGGCCTTGGCGAGATCGGCCTGGTGGGACAGCCCGTCCATCTCGGCCGCACCGGCCAGCGGATGGTCAAGAGCGCGCCCGAATACGGCGCCGATACGGATGCGGTGCTGGCCGAGTTCGGCTACGGGGGCGACGAGATCGGGAAGCTCCGCGCCGACGGCATCGTGTAGCGAAACGGTTTTCGCTCGGCGTGTAAGCGAAACGGTCCGTCACGCACCGCCCGGAATGTTCGAATCCGTTGGAAAAAGCGGGTCCGAAACGGTAATTCTAGGATCGGACGCGACTGCCAGTTCAAGGCCAGTCCAAGGCCAGTCCACGGATTGAATTCAACCGGTTTCAGCAAGGAACCAGATCATGCCCAATATTTCGATGATGGATCTGGACGAGCTCGGGAAAGGCAAACTCGGCCCGTTCATCAAGAAGGCGCTCCGCAACCGCGCGCCGGACCCGGCGTTCCACGCCATGATGGGTCACAACCCGGACCTGTCGAAGGCCATGTACATCGCCTGGGGCACCCTGTTCTCCACCGGCAAGGTGGACCACGGCCTCAAGGAAATCATCCGCGTTCAGCTGTCGCGGGCGGCCGACTGCAATTATTGAGGGAACGTCCGATCCGCTTCGGCGAAGGGGAATGGACTGACCGAGGAACTGCTCGACGAAGGCATCGACAATTACGAAGCCTCCGGCAAGTTCACGGCGCGCGAGAAGGCGGCGCTGCGCTACTCGGAATACATGGACAAGCATCCCGACAAGATCGACGAGGCGTTTTACGCGGATTTGCGCGAACACTTCTCGACCGAGGAGATCGTCGAACTCGGCGCCTATATCGCGTTCAATATCGGCTATCACACGTTCTTCGGCACCCTCGGCTTCTACCCCATGTTCTCCCCCGACGGGCGGTTGGTGAGCCAGGAGGAAAGCCGCGAAATCTACGGCGATACGCCCATGTCCCATACCAAGGGCGCCATGCAGCGGGCCAAGGACCTGGCGCCGGGCGAGGCCGCCGAGTAAACCGGGATAAGCCGATATGCCAGTGATCGAACCGGTTCCCGTCGAGGAACTCAAGGAAAACAAGGCGCTCGCCAGGATGCTCGAGCAGGCCGAGAGCCTGCGGGCGCCGGACCCGCTGCTGCTGCAGATCATGGCCCATGCGCCGAGCCACGTCCAGGCGGTGTGGGATGCGTTTTGGGTCTCCCACGCCGAGGGCAGCGTCGACCACAAGCTCAAGGAGATCATCCGCATCCGGCTCGCCCGGTTCGCCGGCGATCCCTACTTCGCCAACCTGCGCTCGACCATGGCCAGGGAGGCCGGCCTCACCGAGGAGACGATCGATGCGGGCTGCGGCGATTTCGAAAACGACGGCCGGTTCTCGGACGCCGAGAAGTGGGCGCTCAGATACTCGGCGCTGATGTACACCGATCCCAAGGCGGTGAACGCGGACTTCTACGATGAAGGCAAGCGGCACTGGTCGGAGGCGGAAATCATGGAGCTCGGCGTCCTGATCGCCTACCACTACGGCTTCGACGTGTGGATGAAGACCCTGAAGGCGTTCCCGCTTCACGACCCGGAGGGCAATCCGGTGAGCCAGGAAGAGAGCGCCGAAATCTACGGCGCCGGATGAGGGGGAATTTCATATCACCCCCACCCTCATCTTCACCCCCACCCCGTGAGGGGGAGAGGGCCAGGATGAGGGCGGCTAGTAAATCTCGTCCACGTAGAGTTCCCGGGGCAGGGTCGCCCGCTCGTAATCGGGGTTGAAGACCCGGTCGGGCAGGATCACCTCGTCGTGGTGGACATCCGTGTAGGGCACCTGCTGCAGCAGATGGTGGATGCAGTTGAGCCGCGCCCGCTTCTTGTCGTCGCCCTCGACGATATACCAGGGCGCTTCGGGAATATTGGTGCGGGCGAACATTTCCTCCTTGACCTTGGTGTAGTCCTCCCAGCGAATCCGCGACTGGAGATCCATGGGGCTCAGTTTCCACTGCTTGAGCGGATCATGGATGCGCATCAGGAACCGGAGCTGCTGCTCCTGGTCGGTGATCGAGAACCAGTATTTGATCAGCTTGACGCCCGAGCGCGCGAGCATCCGCTCGAACTCGGGCACGTCGCGGAAAAACTCCTCCACCTCCTCCTCGGTGGCGAAATCCATCACCCGTTCGACCCCGGCGCGGTTGTACCACGACCGGTCGAAGAGAACGATTTCGCCGCCGGCGGGCAGATGGGGCACGTAGCGCTGAAAATACCACTGGGTCGTTTCCCGCTCGTTGGGCGCCGGCAGCGCCACGGTGCGGCAGACCCTGGGGTTGAGCCGCTGCGTGATCCGCTTGATGACGCCCCCCTTGCCGGCCGCGTCCCGGCCCTCGAACAGCACCACCAGCTTGTAGTCGTTCGCGATCACCCAGTCCTGGAGTCTCACCAGCTCGGCCTGGAGCTTCAGGAGCTCGCGGAAATAGGTCCGGCGCGCGAGAGTGGATTTGTGTTTGAGCTCGGTGATGTCGCGCAGCTCGCGGGCAATGCGCTCGTCATCGATCTCCATCTCCAGCTCTTCGTCGAAGCTGTCCTGCAGCTCGGCGTCGACCCAGCTTTGCTCGTTGTCCAGTGGCCCGTCCATACTCATGACGCTGCTCCCGTTCGCTGCCCCGAGCCGTCCGGCGGGGCGTCGGTCCAAGTCCGTATGTCAGCAACAGACTTTGACAGTTCGGTTTCCGGATGAAAAGAGCCCGCGGAAACCTACATCAGTTGGGGCAGGAACGTCGAAATCTGCGGGAAATAGACCAGGAGTGCGACGATTACCACCTCGCAGCCCAGGAACCACGCGACTCCCCGGAAGATGGTTCCGAGCGGGATCGCATCGCCGACGACGCTTTTCACGATATAGACGTTGAAGCCCACCGGCGGGGTCATGAGCCCGATTTCAAGGAATTTAATGACCAAGACGCCGAGCCAGATGAGATCGAGGTCGAGCGCGTCGAACATGGGCAGCAGAAGCGGCAATGTCAGCAGCATGAGGCCCAGCGGGTCGAGAAACATGCCGAGCACGACGTAAATCAGCGACATGGCGATGATCAGGAGCACCGGGTCGAGCGCCCAATCGCCGATCATCTGTCCCATAAAGAACGGCAGGCCGGACAAGGCCAGGAACCGGGTCAGCATAACCGCGCCAACGGCGATGAAGAATATCTTCGCCGTGTTGATCAGCGCTTCGTTGACGCTGTCCTTGAACAGCTTCCAGGTCAGCCGTCTCTGCGTCCAAGCCAGCACAAACGACAAAAAGGCGCCGAACGCGCCCGCTTCGGTCGGGGTGACGATGCCGGCGTAAATTCCGCCGATAATCCCGATAATCAGGGCGAAAAGCGGCCATACCTCGCTCGACGCCGCTAATTTTTCACGCAGGCTGTATTTCTCGGCGACGACCGGCGCGAGTTCGGGCCGAAGCTTGCACCGTACAATGATCATCGATGCATAGACCACCGCGGTCAGGATGCCGGGCAGAATGCCCGCGATCAGGAGTTTCGCGATCGACGTCTCGGCGAATATGCCGAAGAGGACCATGAGAATGCTGGGCGGAATCAGGGAACCCAACGTGCCGGCGGCGGCAACGACGCCGGCGGCCATGCCCTTGTCGTAGCCCTGCTTCATCATTTCCGGGATGGCGATGCGCCCCATCGCGGCGGCGGTCGCAAGGCTGGATCCCGATGCGGCGGAAAATCCGGCGCAGGTAAAATTGCTGGCGACCGCCAGGCCGCCGGGCAGTCGTCCGAGCCACAACCGCGCCGATTTGAACAGGGCCGAACTGATCCCCGAATGGTGCGCGACGGCTCCCATCAAAAGGAACATGGGAATGGCCGAGAGATTCCAGCTTGCGGCGAATTCGAAGACCGTCGTCTTGACCACGCCGACCGCCACGTCCGGACCGCGCAACATCATGATTCCGAGAATGGAGACGCCGCCGAGCGCAACGCCGATGGGAATTCGAATGGCGATGAGCAGCAAAACCATGCCCAGGCCGAGAAAACCGATCTGTAGTCCGGTCATGTCGTCACTCCAGACTCCAGGATGGGCAACGTCCGGATACGGGAGCCGCGATTACGGATCATGGCTTTCAAATACCGGGGGACGGCCGAATTTCATCCGCGCGGTCGTCGCGCAGCCAACGTATGATCTGCGCGATTACGACGATTCCCATCGCCGTCAACCCAATCGGCAGCAGCCAACGGCTCGGCCAGACAGCCACCAACTCGACGGATGTCTCCCACGCTTCGCCGTCCCGAGTCCGCAGAATCGCCTCATCCGCCGTGTAGACGATCAAGAACAGCAGATAGAGAACCGTCACCGCACCGGCGAATGCCGACAACAGCCTGAGCGGCCGGCCGGACAATTTGCTGGTGAACAACTCCACGATGAGGTGGCCCTCGGTGAATGTTACGTAGGCCAGCGGCAGAAAGACGGAGGCGACCATATAGTATGCGGCGACGATTTCGGTCGTGCCGTCGATCGGGTCATTGAGCGTATGCTTCAAGATCACGTCCGCGACGATGTGGAGCATCATCATGATCGTGGCGATCCCGCCGAGGATCATCAGTATTCGGCCCAATGCTTCGGGGTATTTTCCGGCCTTCAGTGGGATCATCGGTTCGGACAACCATGCGAATGCGTCGAAGTCGATCATATCCGATAGCGATTTCGCGGGCTTCCCGCAACAACCTTGCCAATTTATTTGGACCGATTAGACTTTCCGGAAAGCCCGCCGGCGAATCACGGGCTCCGGAAAGACGTCAACCAGAATGACGCCCGGGCACTAAATTCGGCAACTGGAACACCAACAAGTCAGGGAAGGTTGGAAATGAAATATTCACATATTGGTCTGCTCGCGGCCGCCGCGGGCCTCTTGATCTCGGCGTCGGCGGCCACGGCCGGCGAACTTACGTACGGGTCCTGGAACGGCCCGAAAAACGTCGTCATCGTCGAAGGCGTGGCGCCGTATCTGAAAGCGATCGAGAAGGAAACCAACGGGTCGATCACCTGGAAATTGATCGCGGGCGCGCAACTCTTCGGCGGACGACAGACCCTGGCCGGCATCGGCAATCGGGTGGCGGATGCCGGGGGACCCGTGATTCCCGCTTTCACCCGAAAGGCGCTGCGCTCCGCCAACGTCGTCTACGATCTTGTCAACGCGTCCGAAAGCCCGATCGCCATGGCGGGCGCCGTCGCGGAGACCTATCACCTGAACTGCCCCGCCTGTAAAGCGGACTTCGAAAAAAACAAGACGCTCTTCATCGCGAATTACGCGGCCACCAGCTTCAACCTTCTATGCCGGGAGCCGGTAAAGACGGCAGCCGACGTCAAGGGACGGAAAATTCGCGTGGTCGGCGCGCTCGGCCGCTATATCAAGAGCCTGGGCGCCGTGCCGGTAGGCGGGCCGCCCTCCAAAGCCGTTCAGGCCATGCAGCGCGGAAATCTGGACTGCATCGCCGGCCCATCCAGCTGGATTCAGTCTTTCGGCCTTTGGGATATCTCCAAGCATGTGCTGGACGCACCGCTTGCGATTCAGCCGACCCCCTCGGCAATGGTCATCAACCGGTCGGTATGGAACGGCCTCAAACGGTCCGAACGCGTAGCCATTCTCAAGCATGCGCCGCGGCTGATCGCCAACACCACCATCAAGGGGTACATGGCGGAAGACAAAATGGTTCGGCGCGAAGCGCCGAAACGGGGCATCACGATCGTGAAGGCCGGCGATGATATTCTGTCGTCCCTCAAGGCGCACAAGGCGAAAGAGCCAGGCATCATCGCCCAGGTCGCGGCGAAAGAAGGCGTCAAGAACCCCGAGGCGATCATTCAGGCCCACCTGAAGAACGTCGCGAAATGGGATAAGATTCATGCCCGCATCGGCGACGATGTCGACAAATTCGCCGAAGCGCTTTGGACCGAAGTGTTCAGCAAACTCGATCCCGACAAAATGTAGTCGAAGCCGGAAAAACTATTCCGCGTCGAAGCGGCGGCCTTCGGGCCGCCGCTTTCCATTGCGGCGAACGGAAGGGGAAATAGTGCCGCCTGGGTGACTTGAACACCCGACCCCCGCATTACGAGATGCCAATCATGTATGGCAATCCAGCCAAAGAACTTAGAAAGGATTGAACTGCGGAAAGCTCACATGGCGGCCGCTGGGATCAAGCAACGCAAAGCCGGTCAGAAAACCATTCATGATAACGCCATGCGCGGGCTTGGGCGCCGAATAAAGGTCCAAAAAAGAATGTTGTGACGGTTGGTCCGCTGTTCAACTGTAAGCCGCCCTTAATTTTCCGGGCCATGTACTCCGCTTCGTGATCCGCATCGGTCAACCGAGGGCTCTTCAAATGCCGCCGCAATAGCAGCACCGGCCGTGTTGTAAGAGCGCATACCACCAGCCAACAAAGCAAGACCCGCAACGGCATACAACTCTTCCTTGCTCGCACCGGCCATCTTTGCTGCAACCGCATGGTATTCGGTTGGCGGCCCAATGAGTTTGGCAGCCATCATTGCGAACAAAATCATCTGCACAGTTTTGGCATCCAAGACATCCGATTTCATCACGTGGAGGCGAATATCTTCAAACATCTTTGTCAAAGTCGGGTCTGCCTGCATTCCGACCTTAATACGGTCGGAGATTTCTGGCGGTATATGGCCCACAATTTCCCCGTAGAGCCGCTGTTCATCGATTTTTTTCATTTGTGAAATCCTTCAAATATCTGGCGCGCTTTGGCAACAAGGCTTCCCAACCGGTTGGCCGGCTCTACACAATTGCTGAAGATGGTCTTGATTTCGGAAACTGGCATCACTGTCATTCCACGTTGGACGCCGCCCCGGTTTGGCCGTTCCACTGACGCGCCACGGCAACAGCGCGACCGACCATGACCAGCAATCCAACAACGATAAAAGCGAGAGCGACGGGGCGTTCGACGAAAATCATGACACCGCTGTCGGACATGATTAGCGACTGGCGCAAGGCCTCCTCGGCGCCCTTGGTCAAAACGAAGGCGATGATGAAGGCGGCGGTGCTGAAATCGAACCGCCGCATGGCGTAGCCGAAAATGCCGAAAATGCTCATCAGAACGATGTCGAAAGTGTTCGAGGAAGACGAATAAGCTGCGATGAATGCGGTCAGGAAGACGAAAGGATAGATTAGCCTTGCGGGTACGCCGCTGATGGCGCGGCCGATCAATGGCCCACCAAAGTAACCCATCAGTCCGTAGACAGCTATACCGATCAATCCCGCCGCAAACAACCCAAAGACGAGATCACGCGAATCGGTAAATATCTCCGGCCCGACGATAATGCCGTGGATCAGGAAAACGCCGGTCAGGATGGCGGCGATGGTGCTGCCGGGAATACCAAGCGTGAGCAAAGGGATCATCGATGGGCCGGATACGGCATTGTTGGAGGCTTCCGGTGCAGCCACACCTTCAACCGCACCCTTGCCCCACCGTTCCGGGTGTTTCGAGCGCCGCTTCTCTTCGCCATAGGCGACAAAACAGGCAACCGCGGAACCCAACCCGGGCATCAGCCCGACAAGGGTTCCGACCAACGTAGAACGTGACATGACGGGAAGACAATTCTTGAACTCCCTGAACGTCATGTAGTGGTCCGTCGGATCTCCGCTCTTGGCCTGTTGACGGTCGGCATGGGACCAGCGGGTATCCTGTTCGGCCTGGACAAGCACTTCTGAGATCACAAACACCCCGATCAACAACGGCACCAGCGAAAGCCCGCCTTCCAATTCCAAAATGCCGAACCCGAACCGGGTGTCGCCGGTGATTGGGTCCAGTCCGACGGTGCCGCAAAGAATACCCAGCAACGTGCTTAGCAGACCCTTGATGATCGACTTGCCGATAACGCTGCCGATGACGACGAAAGCCATGACATAAACGGCGAAGTATTCCGGTGGCCCCATGTGTGCGGTATAGACGGCGATGGCCGCGGCCCCGAAAATCAGCACCAGTTCGCCGGAAAAATCCCCAAATACCGAGGCGATCGACGCGGTTTTCAGGGCCTTGCCCGACTTACCCTGCTGGGTCAACGGATAACCATCCTGCATGGTCGCCGCCGAAGAAGCCGTACCCGGCGTGTTGAATAGGATAGCCGCGATCGAGCCGCCAAACCGTCCCGCCTTGCCGATCACGTAAAGAAAGGCGAGAGCGGACAACGGGTCCAAATAGAAGGTCACCGGCACCAGCATCGCGATTGCCGCGGAAGCGGTCAGTCCCGGCAACGCACCGACCACGACTCCCACGAAAGCCCCCAGAAACACGAACATAAGAGCCGACGGGTTGGAGAACAGAGTTTGAAAGCCAACGACGATGTCCATGTCAAATGACCTCAAAGACCCAGAAGGTCATTGAAGTTCACGACCGAACCGCCGGCATCGAAAATGCCCATCACCTTGATGAAAAGCATGAAATACAAGGCCGTGGCGATGGCGGCCACCGTCAACACACGAGGCAAGGAACGGTTCTCGTAAATGACAAGGACGGGCACCAATATGAGGAATGTGGAAACTAGGTAGCCGAACCACTGAAAAAACAGTCCGTATAAAATACTGAGCGCCATTAACGGCAGGATACGCGTCAGCAAGAACTGATTTCGAGTGTTTGGGCGTGGGTTCGGCGCAACTTCGGTCCGGCGGGCTTTGCTCAGTGAGATGGCTGCCCACATCGTCCCCAGGGCAATTATCAAGGACGAAATTACTTGCGGCAGAGAACGGGGACCGAAGGCATCGCTGCTATCGGCGGGAATGCTTTCTGCCGAAACTAGAAAAAACACACCGATGAGGGCGACGGCAATACCGACGGCAATTTCCGTTCGGGGGTTGGAGGCTTGTGTGTCATCCATGACGAATTTCCGGTACAAGCCACAGGCAGGCGCCCGAAAACGGGCGCCTGCCAGCTTGGATCACGGGCAATTCTGGATTTGATCCGACTTGAATGTGTCGGCAATGACCGGTTTCAGATTCTGACAAAGCTGACTGTAGTAGTCCATGCCGTCCTTGGGCGCCAAATAGGAGACGCCGAGACCAGCCCTTTTCACAAAGTTCTTGAAGCCTTTCTTTTTCGCAAGGTTGCCCAATGCCGCCACCAGTTTGTTGTACTTGGCGTCATCCAGTGATTTGTGCGCCAACACCATCATGGGCGTCGTCACTTCGCCATAGGCAAGGTTTTGCTCCTTGAAGGTGGGGATTTGTTTCATGACGCCGTCGCGTGTGGCGGTGGTGAGGCCAAGGCAGCGGACTTTGGACTGGAATCCGGTAAGTAGATGCGCGCCGATAAAGCCGAAATCCACTTGTTTGTTGACGATCAGGCCGCGCGCCTTGGAGCCGCCTTTTGTTGGCACGTCCTTGACATCAAGCTTGTTGGCCTGGATGAAGAGCAAACCGGCTGCGTTGTTGGTGCTCCCCCTACCGGAGTGCCCCCACCGCAGCTTGCCGGGGGCTTTTTTGGCCGCGTCGATAACGTCTTGCGCGGTCTTGAAGGGGCTGCTTGTGGGAACGCAAAGCGCCGGCTTGAGAGTCCCTAGGACACCGATAAGTTTCATGTCCGTGAACGGATTCATTGCCGATTTTCCGCGTAGGTATCCTATCAGACCGGATGCTCCTGATTGAACGAACAAGGTGTAGCCATCCGGCTTCTGCGTGTTGAAGAATTTGACGGCAACCATGCTGCCCGCGCCGGTCTTATTGATGACGACGCCAGGCATGCCGAGATCCTCGTGCAGGAACGCGGCAACCGAGCGGGCGATGGAGTCCGTGCCGCCCCCGGCCGAGAACCCAACGATGAGTCGGATCGGTTTCTCCGGATATTCGGCATTGGCCGTCGGCGCGAGCGTTATTGCGGCCAGCGCCACGCATATGACCGACGTACGGCGCATATTGAATCGACTTAAGAAAGTACGCATGAAATTCCTCCTTGTTAATGCAAATCCACAGTTTGGCCCTGCCATTTGTTGTTCGTCATGCCGCCTTCACGGGCCTGCAGAGAGCCTGACGAAAACTTTTCATATGACTATAGCTTCAGTGTGATATCTTGTATATCGCAATTAAATGGATATTTGTTCGGATTAACGGGATAACTAGTGTTGAACATTAAACGCCTTGAAGCCTTCACGCGAATAATGGCGACCGGTACGTTGGCGGCGGCTGCCGTTGACATGAACATGAGCATTTCGGCCGTCAGTCGGCAGCTATGTCTGCTGGAGGAAGAACTGGGTATGCCGCTGTTCCATCGGATCAAGCGCCGCCTGATTCCCACGGATGAGGGTGAATCCTTATACCTCGAAACGGAGCGGATGCTGCACCATTTCCGTCAGTTTCCTGAAATTGTAAACGAAATCAGGAAGGACGCTCAGCGGCAAATGCGAATCATCGTGACTCCGCGCATTTCAAGTAGCATCACATCGCCTGCCGTCGCCACTTTTATGGAAGAACACCCAGATGTCGAATTATCGATCGACGTGCAGCCGCCCGGGTTTGTGGAAAGATGGGTGGTCGGTCGCAAGTTCGACCTAGGGATTGGCGCACTACCGGCACGTCATTCCGACTTGGAAACCGAGTCGATTTGCCGCGTGCCTGCTGTTGCGGTTCTGCCGCCAGGGCATCGTTTTGAATCCCGATCAACGGTGTCAGTGGAGAGCCTATCGGAAGAGCGTCTGATTTTAATGACGGACGACACCCTGCTCGGCAAACAAATGGCGGATATCTTGCGGACGGCAGGAGGTGTACAAAAATCGCCCATCCGCGTGAACAGGGCTTCCGTTTGTTGCAATTTGGCCGCCCAAGGTCTTGGGGTCACGATTATGGACCCCATGACGCCAAATCCCATGGGAGCCGCCGTCATTCTGCGCCCCATCAAGCCGACTGTGATGCTGGATTTCGGTCTGCTGTTTCTGCGCGGTACCCAGCAGTCGAAAGAAACAATGCGGTTTGCCGAAATTGCCCGGGCACAGGCAATGGCCTTCATGCAGAACCTTAGTCTCGGTTAATGGATCGGGCAGATCAGCAGGATTTGGTCAATACAAATAGGAGGATGACGAAAAAATGAGCCCACACACATACCCCTATCTGACGTTTCCCACGCGTCAGGCCAAGCCGCGGACCGTGGGGCGTACGTTGGTTCAGGACAAAGGCGCGACCCTTGTCGAGATCGCCGGCATCTTCGAGACCGTGGGAATCTATATCGACTACTACAAGCCCAGCTCCATGTACCATGCAATCTATCCCGAGGCTTTCACCTTTCGCAAAATCGAGATGGCAAAGGAACACGACATCAAGCCATTCATGGGCGGCAACGTCTTGGAACTAGCCTACGCTCAAGGAACGCTGGAGGAGCATTTGGCTTACACGAAACGCCACGGTTGGGAGGCCACCGAGATTTCGGAAACCTACATCATCTTTCCGGACGACGTTAAACTCGATCTCATCAAGCGTTGCGCGGATGACGGGCTTGAGGTGTTTTACGAATGGGGCTTGAAAAAACCTACTTCCCCGTTGGTCCCGGAAGAAGCGGCCGAAGAAATCTCCCGCTATGTTGAAGCTGGCGTAACCGTGGTGATCATCGAAGAAGGCGAAGTCGATTTACTAATCGGAGAAGACGGAAAAGGCGACCATCCGGAACGTCTAAAAAAATTATTCGAGATGGTGGGGCCGGAAAAACTGATGGTCGAAACCAACAGGACCGAACAGATCGGATGGTTCATGCGCGAAATGGGAACGACCATAAACATCGGCAATCTCAAACATGACCGAGTTGCCGAGATCGAACCGTTACGTTACGGAATCGGGCGGGAAGTCGATTACCCGATCTATGACCCCTATTTGCCCGACAGTTAGCGGCTCCATTGTTCTTCCGCTGCGTCATCTGATAGCCGGCATTGACCCGCGACTACGGCGTTAGACTGCTCCTGGCACTTACCGGAAGGCCTGAAGGACAAGAGTTTTCGGCCGCTTGTCCCTTAGTATCGGACCAAATCGGGTCGACCATCCGAGGGATCAAGCATATGCCATAATCGGAAGTCTGAGCGAATTCAGGTTTCTCGGGCTGCAGGCTGTTTTGAGCGGGCTACAGCCCGAGATATCAACCAAGCTCGAGCTTCACGCAGCCAAAAATGTGTAAGAAATGTGCAATCTGCTAACTTATTGAAATTACACAGATGTTTAAAATCACGGCTCGCCTGGGCAATTCACAAAAACAGGCGCCAAAAGCGCCTTAACTTATTGGATTTATTGGGAAAAGAAATGGCGCCGCCTGGGTGACTTGAACACCCGACCCTCGAATTACGAATGCGATGCTCTGTTCAAGGGTGTAATGTTTACGGCTCACTTTGTCCCCCTTTCCAGGCCTCAAAATGCGCCGCCCTCTCTTAACGGACCTAGACCACTTTGAGGTGTCGCTCCAATGATTGGAGGCGGTTTCGAAAGCCGGTGATGACGCTTGCCGCCAAATCCTCGGGAAAGTTTCGGGGAAGCTGTCCGAGTGAATTCGAGATTGCATCTGTCTTGTCCTCGATAATTTCTCGAATTATCTCTTCCACCAATTGGTCAGGAATGCCGGCACGGTCGGCTGTCTGAACAAAATGACGCGGCAGGATTTCAGCGATCACATAGTGGCGATTGTCGCCGACCGCCATGGCAAGCTTCATTTCAACCCGCCGAATCTGCCCTTCATCCAGTGCGGGTTGCACTGACATTACGTCGTATAGCGGCGCAAGCCGGTAGCGCCCGCCCGGGTCCAGAAAGACGCTGAAATTTTTGGCATGCCCGTCTGTGGCGCCAAGCAGCCAAAAGATAATCTGAGCCTTGAGGAATCGCCTCTGGTCTCTTTCAGGCTTGTCACTTCCCCTGAGCAGATCAAGTATCTGCGGCATTCCCGGCCCACCGTCCGCCTCATATTTTTGCGTCGGCAATACGGATAAAGCTTGGCAGCAGTCCTCTTGCGGCAGCCGGAGGAGCCGGCCGTCCTCTGTCCAGCGGCGGTCAAATCTTTCGACCACCAGCACCCGTTTCCCTCTGAAATTCGCTATGTTTACTTCGGCACTGGGAAGACCGAAGGCCTTGGTGATTTTTAGACACAGAAATTCGTTTTCGACGCTACGCGATAAGTCGATCCCGTTTTGGAGGACGCCAATCTGGGGTTTCATTATGTGGGTGGTTGCGGTTGTCCCATGGGGTACGTGCCACTTGTTCTTCCAGTAAAGGAATGATGTCTTTTTCTGCGCCCCGGCAAGAGAAATTCTGAACTCGTCGTCCTCGTTCAGGCCGAGCGGCGCGGTTGCCAATTCGGTGATCTTCCTTGCGATGTATTTTTCGCCAACGGCCCGTCCGTCAACCGTTCCGGCGGGTTCGGGTTCTATACCGTCCGGCAGGAATTGAAGCGCCCCGACGCAATCACGGCCGATTTTCGCCAAGAGATTGAATGCGTCGTATCCGTCGGCTTGAACTCTTTCGGCTATCCGACGTCGAGTTGGCTCGTCGTCTGGCAGCAGATTGTCAAATACCGCGATGACTGTGTCACCTGTATAGCGATCTTCACTCAATGGCATCGACAGGGAGACAGGCATCGAATGGTCCCACGCCAACCAGCTCGGGTCATATCTGAAGTCAATTGCGCCGCTTGACTGACGACGCAGTTGCCCTACCACTCGAGCGTTCAGATAGACGTTTAGCGGCGGCCGGGCGGGTTTACGCGCCACTAGAACAGGTCCTCAATTTTTTTGCTGGCGCTGGAACGTGGGCGGATTACCAGTTCCAATTCCAGCGCCGCCAGTATGTCGATTAGCGTCCGCAACTGGGTGCCTGTTTGACCTTTTTCCAGAGTTGAGATGGTCGCTTGCCGCAATTTTGTTTTTGCAGCCAGCTCTGTCTGAGACAACTTTTTTCTCCGACGGTAGCGCCGGATTTCCGCGCCAATCTGTTTTGGCGTCCGAGCGATCGGCTCCATCGCGCTTCTCTCTTCATACTTCTTGATTTTACATTTATACGTTAAATCGTATGAATGTAAAAATACCTTTTATCGTATAAAACAGTTTTATACGGTTTATCGCATAAAAATTCATTATACGATATGCCGTATAAAACTAATCGGATAGCCCGTACCATTTGGGGCGAAATAAAATGTCGTAGAGAAGCTTACGACCACGAACATTGTTAACGATGAACAGGACCGGCACGGGTAGCCTTCGCAATTGCTACAGACACTGGGCTGGCATCCACTCCGACCAAATTCAGCCCAAGCATTCGCGACGCAAGTCTTTCGGATCTGGCGAGATTTCTTGAAAAAATGGTGCCGCCTGGGTGACTTGAACACCCGACCCCCGCATTACGAATGCGATGCTCTACCAGCTGAGCTAAGGCGGCCCATCTCCGAACCGGGTGGTAATATACCGCCCGCCGTCTTTTTTCCAGAACGGATTGGGCTGCGCGGCCCCGGCTAATTGGCGGCGGGCTTGTCCCCATCCGCGGTCTCTTCGCCGGTTTCTTCCGCCGGAGCCGCCTCGGGCTCCAGGGTCTCGCCGTGATGAAACTCCTCGTCCGCCGCGTAAGCCGCCACCCTGGGCGGCGTGTCCCATTCCAGACTGTCGAATTGTCCGCAGCGGCCGCAGACCGCATCCCACTCCGCGACCACGTTGCCGCAATTGTCGCAGACCCACGCCGGGTCGGGATCGGCGACGGCTATCCGGCGCAGCCAATCGCGCGCGGCGTCCGGGTTGACGCCCTCGGCCTCCTCGAGTTCCGCCATATAGCGGCAGATCCGCGCCGAGGGCTCGTCGCCGGCGACCGCGTCCAGATGCTCCCGGGCTTCCTTGTACATGCCGCTGTTGAGGGCCGCCCGGGCCAGCGCCAGGTGGCTCTCGGGGTGATCCTTGTTGTTCCCGGCGAGCCGTTCCAGAAGCCGCATCTTTTCCTGGGCGTTGTCGCTGTCGCTCAGGCCCTCCATCACCGTCACCAGCGCCGGGTGGGGGTTGACCACCCAGGTTTCCTCGATGATCGACGCGGCGCGGCGGCGCTTGCCGGCGCCGTTCAGCAGCCGCGCGTAGCGGACCGCGGCGGGAACGAAACGCGGCGCCAGATTGTTGGCCCGTTTGGCCAATTGCAGCGCCTCGTCGAGTTTTCCCTCGTCCTCGGCGGCGACGCTCTGGCCATGGGTCAGCACGGCGCGGCGGCGGCGTCCCACATCGGCATCGATGGTCTTGTTCTTCACCGACTTGCGGACCGTCGCTTCCGCGTCCGACCACTTGCTTTCCTTCACCTGAAGATCGAACAGGGTCTCGGTGACGCCCTCGGTCTTGGGTTTGAGTTCCACCGCCCGCTCGGCGAGCTCGATGGCGCTTTCGGAATCTCCCTCCTGCATGGCCTGGTTGAGCTGTCCCCGGAGACCGAGATAGCGGGTCTCCTTCTGTTCGGACATGGCCTCGAAGAACTTGTGGGCCGCCGCGTCGTCACCCGACAACTGGGCCGCCTGCGCCGACAGCAGCATGGTGAGCGGCGGCTCTCCCAGCAGCCGCTCGGCCCGGCGGGCCTGGCGCCGCGCCTCGACGGCATCGCCGGCCGCCACCGCGACCATCCCCTGGGTCAGGGCCCTGTAGCCGCGCCGGCGCCGGCTGTCCTGCCGCGCGCGGCCGATCTTCCGGGGGGCGGTCCGGAACGCCGACCACAGCCGCCAGAAGGCCGCGAACGCGACCGCCAGGGTCAGGACCGCGGCGAACAGCACCCCGATCGAGGTGTCGACCCGGTATCCCAGCCATTCGAGGGTGACCGAGCTCGGCGTATCGGCGATCAGCGCGGCCCCCCACGCCACGGCGCCGATCAATATGAGAAACCAGAGAGTCCTGAACATGGGCTATTTGCCGGTGCCGGAAAGCCGGGAAATGGCCGCCGTCCGCAGGACCGCGAGGACCGCCTTGACCTGGGTGTGGCCGCGCGCCGCCTCGATCCAATCCGCCGCCGCCTCGCGGGCCGGCCCGTCCAGGGTTTCCAACTCCTTGACGGCGGCGGCGAAATTCCCGGACTTCACCCGGACCTCGGCACGCGCCACGGTGGCCTGAACCCCGGACCCCTCCAGTTGATCCGTCCGGCGCCAGCGGATCGGGGCCGTCAGCCGGGCGATGGTCCTGTCCACCCACCCCCCGTCCTCCCGGATCACCCCGGCCCGGACAATGCCGCCGGCGGCCCGGTCGAAAGCGGATTTGAGGCCGGCCTCGGACGCGACCCCCGCCGGCGCCAGTTCGGCGAGCCGGCGGGCAACATCGGGGGCGAGAAACGTCTCGTCGGCCACTCCCCGGAGCGCGGCGAGTTCGGTGACGAAGCTCCGCCCGTCCAGAACCGCCTCGCGAAGCTGGCCCAATGCCAGGAGCGCGGTCCGCCGGCGGGCGCCGTCGGCATCCGCCTCCGGCACCCGGGCGGCCAGTTCGGCGATCTGACCGGAAAGCCGGGCGACGGTCTCCGAGGTTTCCGAGACCGAGCCCGTGGCGGTCCTCTCGAGCGCGTCTATCCGGTCCGACAGGCGCCGCAAAACGCCCTCGGCCTCGGCC
Source organism: Rhodospirillales bacterium (assembly GCA_022822205.1). Classification (GTDB taxonomy): domain Bacteria; phylum Pseudomonadota; class Alphaproteobacteria; order Rhodospirillales; family UBA2165; genus JAJDXO01. Next base: position 39,058 of record JAJECC010000133.1, read on the forward strand.
GGGGTCAGCTCCGCATTGAGGGCGCCGACCGTTCGCCGGGTGGCGTCGGCGGCCCCCTCCACCGCGGAGAGGCGCGCGAGAGCGTCATCGAGCCGTACCTTGAGACGGTTGCGTTCGGCGGCCAGGGCCTCGAGACGGGGAACAAAGTCGTCGCTCGACGCCTTTTCCAGTTCGGCGACCCGGGCGGCGAGCGCCGTCACCTGCGCCCGCGTCTCGGCGTCGGTACCCAGTCCGGGAAGGAACACCCGGGCCCGGTCGATCCAAAACGGGCTCAACGCCACGACCACGGCCGCGATGATGATGACCCCGGCGGCATAGGTCATGATCTTCGGCAGACGGCTGAAGGTTTCCGGGGGCCGATGGGCGGCGGCCGGCGCGCCGCGCAGGCCCGCATCGCCCTCCGTCTCCGGCGGCGGCGCGTCCGCGGGCGGCGGAGCGGCGGCGGCGCCGATGAGGCCCAGCAAACTCTCCTGGTCGGGCCGGGGCGCGACCCGCACGTCCCGCCAGGTCAGTTCGGAGGCCGCCTCGCCCACCGCCCGGCTGAGACACAATGCATCCAGCCCGCGGGCGGCCCGGACCAGCCTCGCCTTGCGCATCAGCTCGATACAGGTCTCGGCCGACCGGGGAGAATAAAAAACCACGGCGTCGATATCGCCGTCCTTGAGGGCGGCAACCGTCGACGCCGTCAGCCCCTTGACCGGAACCGCCCGGTACAACACCGCCCGGCGATAGGTGTAGCCGGCGGATTCGAGCGTTCCGCCCAGATCGCCGGCGACCTCGGATCCGGCGACATGAAGCAGGACCCCGGCATCACGGGGCACCCCGTCCTTGACCAGTTCGGCCAATTGGCCGGCCCCGCCGTCCGCCGACTGCACCTGCTCGAACCCCGCCTCCCGCGCCGCCGACGCCGTCGCGTCGCCAACGGCGTAGACCGGCAGCTCCCTGGAAACATCCCGGCGGGACAATGCCCGGGCCCCATTGGCGCTGGTCAGCAGAAAGGCGTGAACGCCGGACAAGTCCAGCGCCGCCGTATCCATGAACTCGACGTGGAACAGCGGCTCCAGCACGGCCTCGCAGCCGCGCGCCGTCAGCGCCTCGGCGAGCCCGGCGGCGTCTTCCCTGGGACGTGTGACGAGCACCCGCATGGCTAAGACCGTTCGCGCTCCATATCAGGGTGAACCGCGATGGCCTGTTCCCGCGATTCGGTGATGGCCTTCACCAGCGCCGGGCTGGCGTTGGCGAACAGCGTCCGGGCCAGGCCAACCCCGATCCGCTCGGCCTCGGCCGCGGGGCCGGAGGCCTCGTCGGCGACCATTTCGGATCCGTCCGGGCGGGCGATCATGCCCTTCAGGGTCAATTCGCCCGACGGACCGATGGCCGCATGTCCGGCGATGGGAGTCCGGCAGGACCCGTTGAGCGCCGCCAGCATCGCCCGTTCCGCCATGACGCACGCCGTCACCCCGGCCTCGGCCAAGGTCTCCAGCAGCGTGCCGGCCCGCAGGTCGTCTGTCCTGCAGGTTGCGCATAAAGCTCCCTGTCCCACGGCCGGCAGCATATCATGAACCGGAACGGCCTGGGTGATGACGGCCTCCTTCCCCAGGCGCCGAAGCCCGGCGACCGCCAGGAACGTCGCATCGACCTCGCCGGCATCCAGCTTCTTCAGCCGCGTATCCACATTGCCCCGCAACGGGACCACGCTGAGGTCCGGGCGGGCCCGGCGCACCTGGGCCGAGCGGCGAAGCGACGCGGTGCCCACCCGGGCGCCGGCGGGCAGCCCGGCGACGTCCTTCGACCTGTTGCTGATGAAGGCGTCCCGGGGATCCTCCCGGGGCATGACGGCGTGCGCGGCGATACCGTCGGGCAGCACGGTCGGCATGTCCTTCATCGAATGAACGGCGATATCGATCCGGCCGTCGAGCATGGCCTCGTCGAGTTCCTTGGTGAACAGGCCCTTGCCGCCGAGGTCGGAGAGCAATTCATGCCGGACCCGGTCGCCGGTCGTCGAGACGGCAACGGTCTCGACGGCGCGGGGTTCTCCCAGGCGGGGGTGGAGTTCGGTCAAGCGGGCGATGACCTGCCCGGTCTGAGCCAGCGCCAGCGGGCTTCCCCGGGTCCCGATGCGGAGGGCGGAATGTGCCGACATGTTCTCGGTTTTACTGGATTTCGGGTGCAGAAGGCCATAAAGGGTTATTGGCGTCAAGGAAACGGCAAACCGCACGGCTGCAATGATAATTTTGGGCATCGAAACCAGCTGCGACGAGACCTCGGCGGCGGTCGTCGACGATTCGGCGGGCGCGGCTTCGGCGCGAATCCGAAGCAATGTCGTCAAATCGCAGATCGACGAGCACCGCCCGTTCGGCGGCATCGTCCCCGAGGTCGCGGCGCGGGCCCACCTTCGGCACCTGGACGGGCTGATCGGGCGGGCCATGGCGGAGGCGGGCGCCGATTGGACCGAGCTCGACGGGGTCGCGGCGACCGGCGGGCCCGGATTGATCGGCGGCGTCATCGTCGGCGTCATGTCCGGCAAGGCCATCGCCGCGGTGCACGGCCTGCCGTTCCTGGCGGTGAACCATCTGGAGGGGCACGCGCTTACCGCGCGGCTTACCGACGATCTGGAATTTCCCTATCTCCTGCTCCTGGTGTCGGGCGGCCATTGCCAGCTGCTGGCGGTCGAAGGCGTCGGCGCCTACCGGCGCCTCGGCACCACCATCGACGACGCCATCGGCGAGGCATTCGACAAGACCGCCAAGATGCTGGGGCTTGGTTATCCCGGCGGTCCCCGGGTCGAGGCGAGGGCGCGCAACGGCGAGCCGGACCGGTTCAGGCTGCCCCGGCCGATGAAGGGCCGGGCGGGATGCCATTTCTCCTTCTCCGGCCTGAAGACGGCGGTCCGTCACGCCATCGACGGTCTCGGCCGCGCGCCCACCGAAACCGACATCGACGATCTGTGCGCCGGGTTCCAGACGGCGGCGGGCGAAGCCATCGTCGACCGGACCGCAAACGCCATGGAAACGTTCCGCGGCCTGCACCCCGGCGCCAACGATCTGGTGGCCGCGGGCGGCGTCGCCGCCAACGGCGCCCTTCGCACGATGCTGGAAGCGCTGTGCGGTGAAAATGGCTTCCAATTGACCGCGCCGGAGCCCGCGCTGTGCACCGACAACGGCGCGATGATCGCCTGGGCCGGGCTGGAGCGCCTGCGGGCGGGCCGCACCGATACGCTCGACTTCGCGCCCCGGCCGCGCTGGCCGCTTGACCCGGACGCGCCGGCCGTGGCCTATGCTGGGGTCAAGGCCTAAGCGGCCTGAGCGCGGCGGACACCGGGCGGACACAGACATGCGGGGGCAACCATGACCAAGATCGGCGTATTGGGCGGCGGCGCCTGGGGAACGGCGCTGGCCGCGGCGGCATGCCGGGCCGGAGCCGAGGTGCTGATCCAGGCCCGCGAGCCGGAAGTGGCCGAGGCGATCAACACCGGCCACGTCAATTCGCTGTTTCTCCCGGGCGCCGAACTCGATCCCGGGATTCGCGCGACCACGGCAGTCGCCGAGGCCGTCGATGCGGATGTCGTCCTGGCGGTCACTCCGGCTCAGCACCTTCGGGAGGCCCTGGAGGGCCTGGCCGGTCAATGGCCCAGGGACGTGCCCGCGGTCATCTGCTCCAAGGGGATCGAGCAGGAGACCTGCGCGCTGATGAGCGAAATCGCCGCCGAAGCCCTGCCCGAAGCCCCCGTCGCCGTTCTGTCGGGCCCCACTTTCGCCATCGAGGTGGCCCTCGATCAGCCGACGGCGGTGACCGTCGCCTCGCAAAGCCCCGGGGTGAACGACCGCGTCATCCCGGCCCTGTCGTCGTCCCGGTTCCGCATTTACGGCTCCGACGACGTCATCGGCGCCCAGATCGGCGGGGCGGTGAAGAACGTGCTCGCCATCGCCTGCGGTATCGTCGAGGGACGGAAGCTGGGCGACAACACGCGCGCCGCGCTGATCACCCGGGGCCTCGCCGAGATCGTCCGCCTGGGCGCCGCCAAGGGCGCCCGGCCGGAGACGCTTTCGGGCCTGTCGGGCCTCGGCGACTTGACTCTCACCTGCAACGCCATGCAGTCGCGCAACTTTTCATTGGGCGTCGCCCTCGGCGAAGGCCGGAGCCTGGACGAGATCGTCGGCAGCCGAAACTCCATTGCCGAAGGGGTGTTCACCGCCTCTTCGGTTACCGAACTCGCCCGCCGTCTCGACGTCGAGGTGCCGATTTGCACGGCCGTGGACGGCGTGATAAATCACTTCGCCGCCATCGATGCGACCATCGACGGCCTGCTGTCCCGCCCATTGAAGGATGAAACCGACTAACGCCATCGCCGGGGAGCGTTCACATGTATTTTCACATTCGCTGCGTCGACAAACCGGATTCCGGCGGCCTCAGGGCCGCCACCCGGGACGAACACCTCGCCTACCTCAAGGGCTCGGGCGTCAAGGTGGCTTTCGCCGGCCCGACCACCGACGAGGCGGACGAGGCCGTGACCGGCAGCATACTGGTCATCCAGGCGGACGACCGCGCGGCGGCGGAGGCCTGGGCGGCCGGCGATCCCTACGCCAAGGCCGGACTGTTTTCCTCGACCACCGTCACGCCGGTCCGCAACACCATTCCCGGGGACTGACCGCCGGGCGCCGCGGATGCTGTTCTTCATCTACAGGGTGGACAAGCCCGGCTCCCGGGACCTCCGCGAATCCACGCGGCCGGCGCACCTGGACTATGCCCGCGGCCTGGGCGGGCGGCTTCGCCTCGCCGGGCCGACCCTGGATGAGGACGGCGGCCGCATGACCGCCAGCGTGTTCATTCTCGAAGCCGCCGACCGCGCCGAGGCCGAGGCGCTGACCGCCGAGGACCCCTACGAGAAGGCCGGGCTGTTTGAAACCAAGATCGTGCGGCCGTTCATGGAGGTCCCGCCCTGGGACCTGAAACCGGCCCCCGGGAACTAGACAAGCATAGGAGATTCGCCATGGCTTATTGGCTCGTCAAATCCGAACCCGGCGCCTGGTCGTGGGACGACCACGTCAAGGCGGGCGTCGCCGAATGGGACGGCGTCCGCAACCATCAGGCCAACAACAACATGAAGGAGATGAAGATCGGCGACAGGGCCTTCTTCTATCACTCCGTGGACGAAAAGCGGATCGTCGGCGTTCTCGAGGTGGCGAAAGAGCATTACCCCGATCATACGGATGAAACGGGCAGGTTCGGCATGGTCGATTTCAAGGCCCTCATGCCCGTCGAGACCCCGGTCACCCTGGCCGACATAAAGGCCGACGAGCGGCTTCAGGACCTGCTTCTGGTGCGTCAGTCCCGGCTCTCGGTCGTCCCCGTCTCCAGGGAGCACTGGAAAATCATCTGCGGCATGGCGGGCATCAAGGCCTGAGGGGCCGCACCGGTTTCATGTTCGAAGGCATCTTCAACGCCCTCAGGGACAGCATGCAGAACCATGCGCTGTCGTCGAGCCGCAAGGAGGTCCGGCGGTTCGTCGACGGACTCGTCTCCATGGGGGATGAGGACCTCGGCATCATCGTCGCCGTCGCCACGGTTGTCCGGGTCAACATGGAGGATGAGGGAATCCTGCCGAAGAAACTGTTCTCCTCCCAACAGCTGCCGGACGCCTATGAACTCGGCCGGCACCAGATGGCGCTCAACAAGCTCGCCAAGGACTTCAACAAGCTCAAGCAGCCCACCGACGCGGTGGCCGTGATTGCGCTGTCCTACAGCCTTCGCTGCCTCAACGTGGCCGAACTGCGCGACCTCGGGCGCGCGATTTGGGGCGAACTGGCGCGCGGCTTTCCCCATGTGGAGGACAAGCTGAAGGACGGCGAGAAGCTCAAAGGCGAGAAATTTCCGGCGCGGGTCTGGGATGAATGGCGTCAAATACCCGCCGGGCTCGAACCCGCGGAAACCGGGACATGACCCGGCTCTGCGCCCTCGACGATATCGAAGACACCGGAAGCGCCGGGATGACCGCCGGGATCGGCGGCGGCGAACGGCCGCTGATCCTGGTCCGCCGCGGCGGGCAGGTGTGGGCCTATATCAATTCGTGCCCGCATATCGGCTTGACGCTGGACATCAAGCCGGGCCGGTTCCTGTCCCTCGACAGGAAATTCATCCACTGCACCAATCACGGCGCCCTGTTCCGGATCGAGGACGGGCTGTGCGTCGCCGGTCCCTGTGTCCGCCAGTGGCTGACCGCGGTCCCGGTCGAGGTCAGGGACGGCGGGGTATTCCTCGCCTAGGGCGCGGCACAAAACGATTACGTCATACCCCGGCGCAAGGCCGGGGTATCCGGATTTCCAATTCTTGAACCACAGAGACGGTGAGACGGCGAGGAGCACCGGCTGAGGCATCAAACAATCGCGTCATGGCCGGGCGCGGACCCGGCCATCCACGCGTACCCGCCCCGCCAACGTGAATGTTGTCATCGCCGGCCGATTGTCGATAATTTGAAGCCGACGGCCCGATACCGAGCCGGCGCGCAAGGGAGGTCCCGAGAGATGTCAGAAGATGCCGTTTATCCCGTACCGGAGTCCGTGGCCAAGGACGCCTGGATCGACAACGATCAATATCTGGAAATGTACCGGCGGTCGGTCGACGACCCGGAAGGGTTCTGGTCCGAACAGGCCCGGCGTATCGACTGGATCAAGCCGTTCACCAGGGTAAAGGACGTGGATTATACCGGCGACGTCCGCATCCGCTGGTTCGAAGACGGCACCCTCAATGCGTCCGTCAACTGCATCGACCGGCATCTGGAGAAGCGGGGCGGCCAGACGGCGATCCTCTGGGAGCCGGACGATCCCGACGCCGACGCGGTGGCCATCACCTACAGGGAATTGCACGAAGCCGTCTGCCGTCTCGCCAACGCCATGAAGGACCGGGGCGTCAAGAGGGGCGACGTGGTCACCATATACATGCCGATGATCCCCGAGGCCGCCTACGCCATGCTGGCGTGTGCGAGGATCGGCGCCATGCATTCGGTGGTGTTCGGCGGATTCTCCCCGGACGCCCTCGCGGGCCGCATCCAGGACGGCAAATCGGTCTGCGTCATCACCGCCGACGAGGGCCTCCGCGGCGGCCGGACCGTGCCGCTGAAGGCCAACACCGACGCCGCCCTCGAGGACTGCCCGACCGTCGGCACCGTCTTTTGCGTCAAGCGCACCGGCGGAGACATCGGCTGGAAGGACGGCCGGGACGTCTGGTACGACGAGGCCGTCGCCGCCGCATCGCCGGACTGCGAGCCGGAAGAGATGAACGCCGAGGACCCGCTGTTCATCCTCTATACCTCCGGCTCCACCGGACAGCCCAAGGGCGTGCTGCACACCACCGGCGGCTACATGGTCTACACCTCCATGACCCATCAGTACGTCTTCGACTATCACGACGGCGACGTCTATTGGTGCGCCGCCGATGTCGGCTGGGTCACCGGGCACAGCTACATCGTCTACGGGCCGCTCGCCAACGGCGCGCTCACCGTCATGTATGAGGGCCTGCCCAACTGGCCGGACGCGTCGCGCATCTGGCAGGTGATCGACAAGCACCAGATCAACATCCTCTACACCGCGCCGACGGCCATCCGGGCGCTGATGCAGCAGGGCGACGAGCCGGTGAAAAAGACCAGCCGCGCCTCGCTCCGCATCCTCGGCTCGGTCGGCGAGCCGATCAATCCGGAGGCCTGGAACTGGTATTACAATGTCGGCGGGGATGCCCGCTGCCCCATCGTCGATACCTGGTGGCAGACCGAGACCGGCGGCATTCTGATCACGCCGCTGCCCGGCGCGACCGAACTCAAGCCGGGCTCCGCCACGCGGCCGTTCTTCGGCGTCCAGCCGGCCATCGTCGATGCCGACGGCAATATCCTGGAGGGCGCCTGCGAAGGCAATCTGATCATGACCGATTCCTGGCCCGGCCAGATGCGGACGGTCCACGGCGATCACGACCGCTTCGTGCAGACCTACTTCTCCACCTACAAGGGCAGCTACTTCACCGGCGACGGCTGCCGCCGGGACGAGGACGGCTATTACTGGATCACCGGCCGCGTCGACGACGTGATCAACGTCTCCGGCCACCGGATGGGCACCGCGGAAGTGGAAAGCGCCCTGGTGGCGCATTCCAAGGTCTCCGAAGCGGCGGTGGTCGGCTACCCCCACGACATCAAGGGCCAGGGCATCTATGCCTATGTTACCCTGATGGAGGGGGTGGAGGATTCCGACGATCTCCGCAAGGAACTGGTCCAGTGGGTGCGGAAGGAGATCGGCCCCATCGCCACGCCGGACGTGATCCAGTGGGCGCCGGGCCTGCCCAAGACCCGGTCGGGCAAGATCATGCGGCGGATTTTGAGAAAGATCGCCGAGGGCGACGCCTCGAACCTGGGCGACACCTCGACGCTCGCCGATCCGTCGGTGGTCGATGACCTGAAGGCCCACCTGGTCGAGCATTAGGGCCGGACCCGATTGAGCCGCCCTACGCGTGTTGCGGCGGTGAAGCCTAAACTGATTTCGTCATGGCCGGGCCCAGACCCGGCCATCCACGTGGATGCCCCGAACAAGTCGGGGCATGACGACTTGGTTTGTGTCTTATATCCACTCGTCATACCCCGCTTTATGCGGGGTATCCAAATTTCCAATTCCTGAACCACGGAGACGGTGAGACAGTGAAGGGGGAGGGAGTCGGTTTGGTTTCGGCCGCCGGGCGGCTAGAAATCGATGGCGCGGCCGTTTTTCTCCCAGTCGCCGTAGCGGGTCGGGTCAAGGCCGTCCTTGCGGCCGCCGATTTCCTTGGGCCGTTTCGCCCGGTCCTTCTTGACTTGCTTGCCGCCGTCGGGGGTCTTGGAAACCGTGTCCTTCTCGTCCGTTTTGCCGGCCATCTTCCGTTTTCTCCTCGCGTCCGGGCCAATGCCTAACGGAACCCCGCCGCGCCGTCCACAACATTAAATCTTCGTCACGGACAATTGCGGCGGGCCGTCAAAGGCGTTAAGGGGTCCCATGCCCCGCCTCCTCGCCCTCGACGTCCTCGACCATATCCTGATCCGCGGGAAGTCCCTGGACGACGCATTTGCGCAGGCCCGCCGCCTGAACGAACTGGCGCCCCGGGACCGGGGCCTCGCCCGGCGGCTGGTATCGG
>JAJECC010000035.1 GCA_022822205.1 Rhodospirillales bacterium
CATGAAGAACGTCTTGACGATGTTCTCCATGGAGCTGCCGGCTCCCTCCAGCGCCGCCCGCGTCTTGTCCAGCGCCGTGTTGACCTGGCCGGCGACGTCCGGCGGCGCCGGCGCGCCGGTCACGGTGTCCTTGCCGCCGCACCCCGAGACCAGGACGAGATTGCCGACGGTGACGCTCTCGGAGAACTTCGGGTGTTCCTTGGGCACGTCCGGATAGGCGAGGCGGGTGCCTTCCCAAAATGCCGGCTTATGGCTGACGGACCAATCCATGGCGGGTCCCCCTGAAATTGAGGGTGAAGGATAACAGATGGATCGTGGGGGCGGGAGCCGGCCAGGAATTACCGCGGCCGCCCGCCGCGGCGCTTCTTCTTGCCGTGCGCCTTGGATTTCCGCTTGCCGGCGGTGCGGGGCTGGACGCCCGCCTTGCCGGGTCTGAACGGAGATGGCCGGATGCCCGCCTCGGCCGCCGCGGCCGGTGAGACGCCCGCCTTGTCGAGCCCCAAATCGATGGCTTCGAGGCGCCGGATTTCGTCCCGGAGCCGGGCCGCTTCCTCGAATTCCAGATTGGCCGCCGCATCCAGCATGCGCTTGTTCATGTCCTTCAGGTGGGCGTGCAGATTGCCGCCCACCTTGTGGCTGGCTTCGCCGGCCCCCAGATCGACGGTCACGTAGTCGGCCTCATAGACCGACTGCAAGACATCCGAGATCCCCTTCTTGACGCTTGCCGGGGTGATGCCGCGGGCCTCGTTGTAGGCCTGCTGCTTGGCCCGCCGCCGGTTGGTCTCGCCGATGGCGTAGTCCAGCGACTCGGTCTTGTTGTCGGCGTAGAGCAGCACCCGCCCGTCGACGTTTCGCGCCGCCCGGCCGATGGTCTGGACGAGGGATGTCTTGGAACGCAGGAAACCCTCCTTGTCGGCATCCAGGATCGCGACCAGCGCGCATTCGGGAATGTCGAGACCCTCGCGGAGCAGGTTGATGCCCACCAGCACATCGAACGCGCCCAGGCGCAGATCGCGGATGATCTCGATCCGCTCCAGCGTGTCGATGTCCGAATGCAGGTAGCGGACCCTGAGCCCCGCCTCGTGCATGTACTCGGTGAGGTCCTCGGCCATGCGCTTGGTAAGGGTGGTGACCAGCACCCGCTCCCCATTGGCGGCGCAGGCGCGGCACTCGGCCAGCAGATCGTCCACCTGGGCCTCCACCGGCCGGACGCTGCATTCCGGGTCCACCAGACCGGTCGGGCGGACCACCTGTTCGACGAACACGCCGCCGGTGGCTTCAAGCTCCCACGGGCTCGGCGTCGCCGAGACGAACACGGTCTGCGGCCGCATGGCCTCCCATTCCTCGAATTTCAGCGGCCGGTTGTCGACGCAGGACGGCAGCCGGAATCCGTATTCGGCGAGGGTCGATTTGCGGTTGAAATCGCCCCGGTACATGCCGCCCAGCTGGGGCACCGTGACATGGCTTTCATCGACCATCAGAAGCGCGTTTTCGGGCAGATATTCGAACAGGGTCGGCGGCGGCTCGCCCGGCGCCCGGCCGGTCAAGTAGCGGGAGTAGTTCTCGATCCCAGAACAATGTCCGGTGGTCTCCAGCATCTCGAGATCGAAGGTGGTCCGCTCTTCCAGCCGCTGGGCCTCCAACAGCTTGCCGTTCCTCTCGAACCAGGCCACCCGCGCCTTGAGCTCCTCCTTGATCTTCGGGATGGCCTGCTGGAGGGTGGGGCGGGGCGTGACGTAGTGGCTGGACGGATAAACGGTGACCTCTTCGAGCGCCGCCGTTTTATCGCCGGTCAGGGGATCGATTTCCCAGATTCCCTCGATCTCGTCGCCGAACAGGCTGACCCGCCAGGCCCGGTCCTCCAGGTGCGAGGGAAAGATCTCGACCACATCGCCGCGCACCCGGAAGGTGCCGCGGAAGAACGCCGCGTCGTTTCTCGTGTACTGAAGCTCCACCAGCTCCCTGAGCAGCGCCTTGCGGTCCATGGCCCCGCCGGCGGTCAGTCTGACCGTCATCTGGGCATAGGTCTCCACCGCGCCGATGCCGTAGATGCAGGACACCGAGGCGACGATCACCACATCGTTGCGCTCCAGCAGCGCGCGGGTCGCCGAATGCCGCATCCGGTCGATCTGCTCGTTGATCGACGCGTCCTTCTCGATATAGGTGTCCGAGCGCGGCACGTAGGCTTCGGGCTGGTAATAGTCGTAATAGGAGACGAAATACTCGACCGCGTTGTCGGGGAAGAACTCCTTCATTTCGCCGTAAAGCTGGGCCGCCAACGTCTTGTTGGGGGCCAGCACCAGGGTCGGCCGGTTCAGCGCCTGAATGACGTGGGCCATGGTGAAGGTCTTGCCCGATCCGGTAACGCCCAACAGCACCTGGTCCTTGTCGCCGCCGCGGATGCTGGCCGTCAGCTCGCCGATGGCCTCGGGCTGGTCGCCGGCCGGCTCGAATTCCGAAACCACGCGCAGCGCTTCGCCGCCCTCGATGAGGGGGCGTTTTTCGGGGATGAAATCGATCCCGGCGTGGTCCAGCAGCGGCATGAATTTCCCTTCGGGGCCGATTATATCACGCGCGCCCCGGAGATCACTGAGAGTTCACTGAGAGATCACTGGCGGCTTAGGACCTGGTTCTTTGAAATATGGCCGACGCAAGCATCACCGCGAGCACCGCGAAAGCGATGGCCGCGGCGGTGACATAGGTCGATTGGAACCCGGCCTCGAACCCGTCGGCCGCTGACCGGGTGCGGAAAATTTCGAACATCAGGGTCGCCGCGCCGACGTTGCCCATGGAACGGGTAACCTCGGCGAGGCTGCCGGCGACGCCCCTGTCTTCGGGCGGCAGGGTGCCGGTCACCAGATAGAGGAACGATGCCTGATAGAGCCCCAGCCCGGCCCCGACGAGGCCGATGGCCGCCGCGACGGCCAACAGGGATTGGCCCGGCCCGAGGCCGGAAACCAGCCACAGGCCGGCGCCGACGCCGAGGGCGCTGAGGCGCATCAATCGGGGGGCCGCGGAGTCGCCGGCCGTCGCCGTGTTGAGAATTTGTCCGGCAATCCACGCCGTCGCCGCCACGCCGCCGGCATAGGCCGCGAGAACCAAACCGGCGTCACCGGCATCCACGCCGGCCGTCCGGCCGAGATAGAACGGCACCACCATCATGACCGAGAAGGCGGAGAGGTTGAGCAGCACGTTGGAGAGCGTCAGGCCGGAAAACGGCCGGGACCGGAAATAGCGAAGCTCGATGATCGGCGACGCGCTTCTTAGCTGGTGGGCGACGAAGCCGCCGCCGGTCAGGATCGCCAGACCCCCGAGGGCGGCGCCGGCGGCCGCGGACGTGCTCAGCATATTCAGGGAGATGAAGATCAGGGCCAGGGCGGAGCCCAGCAGAACGGCGCCGGCGGGATCGAAGGTCCTCCCGGGCCCGGCCGCGCGCGCACTTGAGAGAAATATGGAACCGAGCAGCGCCGCCGCGGCCAATGGCGCCCGGAACCAGAACACCGCCCGCCAATCCCAGGCGTCGATCAACCAGCCGCCGACGACCGGCCCCAGGGCCATGGAGCCGGCGAATATCATTGCATAAGCCCCGATGGCCTTGCCGCGATCGGCTTCGGGGAACAGGCCGAGGGTGAGCGCCGGCGCACAGGAGAGGGTCAGGGCCGCACCGATGCCCTGTCCGATCCGCGCCGACAGGAGGGCGAGGTAGGATGGCGCCGCGGCGTCCAGGAGCAGTGCGGCGATGCTGATGACCAGCCCGATTCGGAAAATCCGCCGGTAGCCATAGAGATCGCCGAGGCGTCCGCCGATCAGCAGCAGGGCGGCGGAGCTCAATATGAAGGTGACGACCACCAGCCGGAGGTCCGCCGCCGGCCGTCCGAAGCCGTCGGCGATGTACGGAAACGCCACGTTGACCGAGGAATCCAGCGGTACGATGACCGTTCCGGCGGCGATGATCCAAAGGCGCGGATTGAGAAGCGGCGACATGGTCCGGTCCACTATCTCCCCGCTGCTTCAACCGCACAATCTGTTATTGCAGCGGCGCGGCGGCGGGCGTAGTTTGCCGCCGGTTTTTCCGACTGATTTTTTCCACCGGCATTTGTGACCGGAAGTCTGGGGAGTACTCCAATATGTCCATCTTGGCATCCCGCCTCGATCGAATTCAGCCGTCCCCCACCATGGCGGTGACGGCGCGCGCGCGCGCGCTCAAGGCGGAGGGCCGCGACGTTATCGGCCTCGGCGCCGGAGAGCCCGATTTCGATACCCCGGACCACGTCAAGGAGGCCGCGGCGAAGGCCATGGCCGACGGCTATACCAAATACACCGATGTGCCGGGCTCGATCGAGCTCCGCACCGCGGTGGCGGCGAAATTTCAACGCGAAAATGATCTGACGTATGAGCCGGGCCAGATTCAGGTGGCCTGCGGCGGCAAGCAAAGCATCTACAACGGCATCATGGCGACGGTGGAGGCGGGCGACGAGGTCATCATCCCGGCGCCCTATTGGGTGAGCTATCCGGACATCGTCCTCCTGGCCGAAGGCGCGCCGGTGTTCGTCGACTGCCCGGCGGAGAACCGGTTCAAGATGACCCCGGATCAGTTGGAAGCCGCGATCACGCCCAGGACCAAATGGGTGATGCTCAATTCGCCCTCGAACCCGACGGGCGGGGCCTACACCCGGGCCGAATTGAGGGCGCTGGCCGATGTCCTGCTGCGCCACGAGCATGTCTGGGTGATGACCGACGATATCTACGAGCACATCATCTACGACGATTTCGAGTTTTCGACCATCGCCCAGGTGGAGCCGGGATTGTACGGCCGGACGTTGACCCTCAACGGCGTTTCCAAGGCCTATGCGATGACCGGCTGGCGGGTCGGCTATGCGGCGGGGCCGCAGGACTTGATCTCGGCGATGAACAAGATTCAATCCCAGAGCACGTCGCATACCAGTTCCGTCTCGCAGGCCGCGGCCATCGCGGCCCTGGAAGGACCGCAGGACTTTTCGGCCAACAACAAAATCTTCAAGGACCGCCGCGACATGGTGGTCTCCATGCTCAATCAGGCGACCGGGATCGATTGCCTGACGCCCGAGGGCGCCTTCTATGTCTACCCCTCCTGCGCCGGCAACATGGGCAAGACCGCCCCGGACGGGAAGAAGATCGAAAGCGACGGTGATTTCTGCGCCTATCTGCTGGAGGCCGAAGGGGTCGCCGCGGTGCTCGGCAGCGCCTTCGGCCTGGCGCCGCATTTCCGCATCTCATACGCGACGGCCACCGAACTGCTGGAGGATGCCTGCCAGCGCATCCAGCGGGCCTGCGCCGCCTTGTCGTGAGCAGCGGGCCGTCGGCGATTCACCGTCATGCCGGCCGGATCGCCCAACCGGACGGGCAGGGCCGGATTTTTCTTGAAGACTCCGGTTTCAGGCCGCTACCCTTTCCCCCAAGGGCGTGCCGCGGCGCTTCCACCCGCGTCTCGGCGAAAAGCGTCCGCCTTGAGCTTCAAAACGCCTAGACGGCTGGGAGGATCTACCCGTGGCAGACACATCTGAATTCGGTCCCCGTTGCGCGGCCCTTATGGGTCCGTACCTGAGCGGCAAAACCTCATTGCTCGAAGCCATGCTGTTCAAGGCCGGTGCGACAAATCGCCTGGGCAGGATCACCGAAGGCAATACGGTCGGCGATTCATCTCCCGAGGCGCGCGCGCGGTCCATGAGCGTCGAAATGAACGTCGCCAGCTTCGACTACCTCGGCGATTCGTGGACTCTCATAGACTGTCCGGGTTCGGTCGAACTCATCCAGGACACGATCAGCGCCATGGCCGTATGCGATATTGCCGTGGTGGTGATCGAGCCCGGCGCGGACAAGGCCCTTGGGGCCGCGCGGCTGTTGCGCGGGCTCCACGAGCAAGGCGTGCCGCATATCATCTTTATCAACAAAATCCACGGCGCCGCGGCGAGCGTCGCCGAGAGCGTGGACGCGCTGCGCGGGGTCATAGACCAGCCGCTGGTGTTGCGCGAAATTCCCATCAGGACAGGCGATGAGATCACCGGATATGTCGATCTCGCGAGCAAGCGGGCGTTCGAGTACACCGAGGGCGATCTCAAGGAGATCGCGGACGTACCCGCCGACCTCAACGATCGTCTGGAAATCGAACGGACGGTCATGCTGGAGGCCCTTTCCGATTTCGATGACGGCCTGTTGGAGCAGCTGCTGGAAGACGAGGTGCCCGAGGTCGGCGAGACCTACGACCACCTCGCGGCGGCGACCAGGGCGGGGAATCTCGTCCCGGTGTTTTTCGGCTCGGCCGAATCCGGTCACGGTATTACACGGTTGTTGAAGGTGCTGCGCCATGAGGCGCCCGGCATCGCGGCGACTCGCGAGCGGATCGGCATCGATGCCGACGGCGAGGCGGTTGCCCGGGTTTTCAAGACCTCTCACGGTTCGCAGACCGGCAAACGGTCCATCGCCCGGATTCTGCGCGGGGAGGTCGAGGACGGCGCGACGCTCGGCGGCTCCCGGGTGAGCGGCATCGTCAAGCTGCGGGGCGCCGACCAGGAGAAGGTCGCCAAACTCGCCGATGGCGAGGTGGGCGCTCTCGGCCGGATGGAAGAGGTGCGCACGGGAGATCTGCTGTCGCCGTCGGGCAATACCGAGGGTCCGGCGTGGCCGGGGGCGCCGAAGCCCGTCTATGCGCTGGCCATCCATGCGGGCAGGCGGGACGACGAGGTGAAGATGGCCGGCGCACTGGCGCGGCTCATCGAAGAGGATCCGTCACTGAGCTACGGCCCGAATCCGGATACCGGCGAGTTCGTGCTGCGCGGCCAGGGCGAAACCCATCTCCGGATCGCGCTCGAGCGGATGCACAACCGGAACAAGCTCGAGGTCGATGGCGGCCTGCCACAGGTGGCGTACAAGGAATCCATCAAGAAGCCCGTTTCGCAACATGCGCGGCACAAAAAGCAGTCGGGAGGGCACGGCCAGTTCGGCGACGTTCATATCGAAATCAAGCCGCTGCCGAGGGGGTCGGGGTTCCAATTTACCGACTCGATCACCGGCGGCGTGGTGCCCAAGCAGTACATCCCGGCGGTCGAAAACGGGGTGAAGGAGTATCTCTCCCAGGGACCGCTCGGATTTCCCGTGGTCGATGTCTCGGTCGAATTGACCGACGGACAGTTCCACGCCGTCGACAGTTCGGACCAGGCGTTCAAGACGGCCGGCAGCTTGGCCATGCGGGAAGGGATGCCGAAATGCGGCCCGGTCCTGCTGGAGCCGATATTTTCGGTCACCGTTTCCGTTCCCACGGAATTCATGTCGCGGGTTCAAAGCCTGGTTTCCGGGCGCCGAGGCCAAATCCTCGGGTTCGAGCCGAAGGAAGGCTGGAAGGGCTGGGACGAGGTGAACGCCCACATGCCGGAATCGGAAATTCTCGACCTGATCAACGAGTTGCGCTCGTCGACCCAGGGCGTGGGCACCTTTGAATTCGAGTTCGACCGGCTGCAGGAAATTACCGGCAAGGAAGCCGATCAGGTAGTGAAGGCCCGGCAATCGGAACTCGGCATCGCCGCCGAATAAGGGTTCCCCGGGAGCAAAAAAAGACCGGGAAAGTAAACTTTCCCGGTGAGTTTAACAGGGAGGCTTCACGTCTGGGAGACGTAGGGTCCGAAGACCCTTGAAAATCCGGGCCGGGGGGGCCCGGAAAGCGCCGGCTGACGCCGTCGCTGTTTAAGGAAAGTAGTTGTTGCATCGCAAAATCGCCAGTGTGATTACCGCACATTTGCTATGCATTATATGCATAGCTCGTCAAATTCCTGCAAAAGTTCCCCGAAAAGGGGAGGCCAATCAGCGGGATTCCATGACCTTCCGGATCAAGAAATCGCGGAATACCGCGATTCTGGCCGACTGGCGCAGTTCCTCGGGATAGACGAAATAGGCCTCGGTCGCCGGGCTTTGCAGTTCCGGCAGCACCCGGACCAGATTGGCCGAGCCTTCGTCGAAGTAGTTGGGCAGGGCGCCCATGCCGAGGCCCGACAGGACCGCCCGGTAGATTCCGTAAATATTATTCACCTGCAGCACCGGGCGGCGCGGCCGTTTGGGGTTTGCGCCGGCATCGAGGAGGAAATTGAGGGCCGGCAGCAACTCCCGCTGATCGCCGACTTCCTGGCCGAAGGTGATGAGTTTGTGGTTGTCGAGATCCTCCGGCGTCTGCGGCATCCCGTGGGCCTTGAGGTAGTCGGGCGTCGCGTAAACGTAGTAGTTGATGGTCATCAGATGGCGCTGGATGAGCTCGGGGTGGGTCGGCGGCGTGAGCTCGATGGCCACGTCCGCTTCGCGCATGGAAAGGTCGAATTCCGAGTAGGTCAGGACGATGCTGACTTCGATGTCCGGGTAGAGATCGACGAATTCCCGGATCCGCGGGGTCAGCCACACGGAGCCGAAGCCGACGGTCGTGGCGATTTTTAGCGTGCCCGCCGGCTGCTCCCGGGAGTCGGTCAGCCGGGCTTCCGACATGGCCAGCTTGTGGAACACGTCGTGGGCGGTCAGATAGAGATCCTCCCCCTGCTCGGTAAGGATCAGCCCCCGGGGGTGGCGGTGGAACAATGGCACATTGAGGCTGCGTTCGAGGGTGCTGATCTGGCGGCTGACCGCCGATTGACTGAGATTCAGCGTTTCGCCGGCATGGGTGAAGCTGCCGGCTTCGGCCACCGCATGAAATATCCGCAGCTTGTCCCAGTCCATCGACATGGCGTTGGCGTTTCGTCCCGGGCGGTTGAGAATTGACGCTCAGGAATAGCGCTTATTCGGCGGCGTCGGCAACCGCTTCTTGTTCGGCGAGGAATTTCTCCGTCTCGAGGGCGGCCATGCAGCCCGTCCCGGCCGCGGTGACCGCCTGGCGATAGGTATTGTCCTGGACGTCGCCGGCGGCGAACACGCCGGGGATATTGGTGGCGGTCGAATCGGGCGCCGTAATCAGGTAGCCCTCGCCGTCCATGTCCAACTGACCGCCGAACAGGTCGGTGTTCGGCTTGTGGCCGATGGCGATGAAGACGCCGTCGAGGGCAAGCTCGCTCGCCTCGCCGGTTTTGACGTTCCTGACCTTCACCCCGGTGACTTCGGGCGCCACGCCGTCGGTGTTGCCGGTGACCTCTTCGAGCACCGTATCCCAGAGGACCTCGATCTTGTCGTGGTTGAGCAGCCGGGCCTGGAGGATTTTCTCGGCGCGAAGCTCGTCGCGGCGGTGGATCAGGGTCACCTTGCCCGCCAGGTTGGCGAGATACAGCGCTTCCTCGACAGCGGTATTGCCGCCGCCGACCACCAGGACTTCCTTTTCCCTGAAGAAAAAGCCGTCGCAGGTCGCGCAGGCCGAGACGCCGAACCCCATGAACGACTGCTCGCTGTCGAGGCCCAGCCATTTGGCCTGGGCCCCGGTGGAGACGATCAGCGCGTCGCACGTATAAACGGCGCCGGAATCGCCGACCATGCGGAACGGCCGCCGGCCGAGATCGGCTTCGACGATCGTATCGGCCATCATCCGGGTCCCGACATTCTCGGCCTGGGCCTGCATCTGTTCCATCAGCCACGGGCCCTGGACGACATCGGCGAAGCCGGGATAGTTCTCCACGTCGGTGGTGATGGTCATCTGACCGCCCGGCTGCATGCCGTGGATCAGCACCGGCTCCAAACTGGCCCGGGCGGTATAGATGGCCGCGGTCAGGCCGGCGGCGCCGGAGCCCAGGATCATGACTTTGTTGTGGATGTGTTCGGACATGGCGGTTCCAATCAAGCAGGCCAATCAAACAGGCCAATTAAACAGGGTCGTCCGGCGGCGGGGTTCCCCCGGACCTGAATTCCGGCCCTAAAATAGAAAGGGCCCCACCCGTCCGCAAGGGAGCGCGCCGGTAAAATAGGGGTCGCCGGCGCACTGTCCGGTATGTGGCCGGTATGCGGCCGGTATGCGGCCGGCCGAATCGGCGCGCCGGCTTTTTTGGAATATTATTGCGCGGCGGCCGCGCGGGTAATAAAATTACTCTCGCGTCACCGAGCAAAGATTTCCAATGAATTCCTCAACGGTGGCCAGGGAGCAGCAGCAGATGTCGCGGGTCAAGCTCGACCAGGTCGACCGCAAAATACTCGCCGATCTACAGGCCGACGGCCGCATGACCAATGTCGAGTTGGCCAAGCGGGTCGGGATTTCGGCGCCGCCGTGTCTGCGCCGTGTCCGGGCCCTGGAAGAAGCGGGCTACATCCGCGGTTATCACGCGGAGCTGGCGCCGGCGCTGCTCGGCCTGAAGGAAATGTTCTTCGCCCTCGTCGGCCTCGACAGCCAGTCCCAGGACGTGCTGCGGGCGTTCGAGGAAATGACCGCCGGCTGGCCGGAAATCCGGGAGACCCACATGATCCGGGGCGGCGGCGATTTCCTGTTGAAGATCGTCGCCCGGGACAAGGAGCACCGGGACGACCTGACCATGCGGCTCACCTCCGCCGAGCACGTCTCGACGGTCTCCACCTTCGAGACCATCCGCACCTCGAAGGACCTGCCGGGGGTGCCGGTCGAGGACGAAGCCGCCGAGGGCTAGGCCCTACTTGTATTCAACCTCGAGAATTTCGTAGGACTTGGAGCCGCCGGGCGCGGTGACTTCCGCCGAATCACCCAATTTCTTGCCGATCAGGCCGCGCGCCAACGGCGAGGTGATCGACAGCCGGCCGGCGGACGCATCCGCCTCATGGGTGCCGACGATCTGAAAGGTCTGTTCCTCGTCGGTATCCTCGTCGACGATGTGCACCGTGGCGCCGAAGCGCACCGTGTCGCCCGAGAGGGCCGACGGGTCGATCACATCGGCCCGCGAAATGACGTCTTCCAGTTCGGCCAGCCGGCCCTCGATGAAGCTCTGGCGCTCGCGGGCCGCGTGATATTCCGCGTTCTCCGACAGATCGCCGTGTTCCCGCGCCGCTTCGATCGCCTTGATGATCGCCGGGCGCTCCTCGGACCGGAGCCGCCTGAGTTCGCCTTCCAGCGCCCCCAGGCCATTCCTGGTCATCGGTATCTTTTCCATCTTTCGTCTTCCGTCTCAACGCATAGAGGAGTCAAAACGCCCCGCTCCCCGCGGCCCCTCGCCACGGGCGGACATCATGAATGTCGGGAAGAAGCGGGCATCAAGAATAGGATTGCAGGGGCGCGACTTCAAGCCCGCCCGACCTGTCGTCTCCCTGGCCGTCTTCCCGGCTCGCCTCGATGGCGTCGACCGCCGCCGCGGCGCCGGTCATGGTGGTGTAGTGGGGGACGTTGCAGAGCAGGGATTCGCGGCGGATCGAAAATGAATCCGCAATCGCCTGGGCCCCCTCCGTGGTGTTGATCACCAGCTGCACGTCGCCGTTCATGATCGCATCGACGCAGTGCGGCCTCCCTTGCAGCACCTTGTTGACGGCGGTGACCTCGAGCCCCTCGCCCGCGAGAAACTTCTGGGTGCCGCCGGTAGCGATGAGATCGAAGCCCAGGGCCCGAAGCCGTTTCGCCAGGCCCAGGGTCGCCGGCTTGTCGGAATCCTTGACCGAAATAAAAACCGTCCCCTCCTGGGGCAGGCGGACGCCCGAGCCCAATTGGGATTTGGCGAAGGCGCGGGGGAAGTCCTTGTCGATGCCCATCACCTCGCCGGTGGATTTCATCTCCGGGCCCAGCAGGATATCGACGCCGGGGAACCGGTCGAAGGGGAACACGGCCTCCTTGACCGCCACATGATCGAGGTCGAAGTCCTCCGGTACGCCGAGGCTTTCCAGGGTCTCGCCGGCCATCACCCGCGCCGCGATCTTCGCGATGGGCAGCCCGGTCGCCTTGGCGACGAAGGGCACCGTCCGGCTGGCCCGCGGGTTCACTTCCAGCAGGTAGATGGTGCCGTCCTGAATGGCGAACTGAACGTTCATCAGGCCGATCACGTCGAGCGCGACGGCCAGCGCCCGGGTCTGGCGCTTGAGCTCTTCGATGATCCCGCCGGAGAGCGAGTGCGGCGGCAGGGAGCAGGCGGAATCGCCCGAGTGGATTCCCGCCTCCTCGATGTGCTCCATGATGCCGGCGACGTAGACCCGCTCGCCGTCGCGGATCGCGTCCACGTCCACCTCGATGGCGTCCCGCAGGTAGAAGTCGATCAGCACCGGCGCGGCGCCGGAGACCTGGACGGCGGTATCCATGTACCGGTTGAGCTGTTCCTCGTCGTGGACGATCTCCATGGCCCGTCCGCCCAGGACATAGGAGGGCCGGATGACCACGGGATAACCGATCTCCCGGGCCGCTTTTTGGGCCTGTTCCAGCGACGTCGCGGTGCCGTTGGGCGGCTGCTTGAGGTCCAGCTCGGCCAGCAGTTTCTGGAACCGCTCCCGGTCTTCTGCGAGGTCGATGGCGTCGGGGGACGTGCCGAGGATGGGAATGCCCGCATCCTCCAGGGCCTGCGCCAGTTTGAGCGGCGTCTGGCCGCCGAACTGAACGATCACGCCTTTCACGTCGCCCCGTGACTGCTCGCCCCGGATCAGCTCGATCACGTCCTCGGCGGTCAGCGGCTCGAAGTACAGCCGGTCCGAGGTGTCGTAGTCGGTCGACACGGTCTCCGGGTTGCAGTTCACCATGATGGATTCGTAGCCCGCCTCCCGCATGGCGAAGGCGGCATGGACGCAGCAATAGTCGAACTCGATGCCCTGGCCGATCCGGTTGGGTCCGCCGCCGAGGATCACCACCTTGGTTCTGTCCGAGGGTTCGCTTTCGTTCTCGCCCGGCTGGGCCGCGTTCCCCTCATAGGCCGAATACATGTAGGAGGTCTGCGAGGCGAACTCGGCGGCGCAGGTGTCCACCCGTTTGTAGACCGGCCGGACGCCGGCCTCCCGCCGAACTTTCGACGCCTCCCGCTCGGTCGTGCCGGTAAGCGCCGCGAGGCGCGCGTCCGCGAAGCCCATCTTCTTGAGTTTCAGCCAGCCGCCCTTGTCCTTCGGCAGCCCCTGCGCCCGCACCTCTTCTTCCGCCGCGACGATGTCCCTGATCTGCTCCAGGAACCACCGGTCGATCCTGCAGGCCGGGTACACCTCGTCGACGGTCAATCCGGCGCGGAAGGCCTGGGCCGCCACCAAAATGCGGAACGGGCGGGGCTCCAGCAGCGCCGCCTGGATGGTCTGTTTCTCGGTCATGTCGAGCTCGACCTCGTCGAGCCCGGACAGGCCGGTTTCCATGGAGCGCAGGCCCTTTTGCAGGCTTTCGGCGAAGCAGCGTCCGATGGACATGGCTTCGCCCACCGACTTCATCGACGTGGTGAGGGTCGGCTCCGCGTCCGGGAACTTCTCGAAGGTGAACCGCGGGATCTTGGTGACCACGTAATCGATGGTCGGCTCGAAGCTCGCCGGCGTCACGCCGGTGATGTCGTTGTCGAGCTCGTCGAGCGTATAGCCGACGGCTAGCTTGGCCGCGACCTTGGCGATCGGGAAACCCGTCGCCTTGGAGGCCAGCGCGGACGACCGCGACACCCGGGGGTTCATCTCGATGATCACCAGCCGGCCGGTCTCCGGGTTGACCGCGAACTGGACGTTGGAGCCGCCGGTCTCGACGCCGATCTCGCGCAGCACCGCCATCGAGGCGTTGCGCATGATCTGGTATTCCTTGTCGGTGAGGGTGAGCGCCGGGGCCACGGTGATGGAATCGCCGGTGTGGATGCCCATGGGGTCGACGTTCTCGATGGAGCAGATGATGATGCAGTTGTCCGCCTTGTCCCGCACCACCTCCATCTCGAATTCTTTCCAGCCGAGCACGCTTTCTTCGACCAGCACCTCGCCGACCGGGCTCGCCGCCAGGCCGCGGATCATGATCTCCTCGAACTCGGCCTTGTTGTAGGCGATGCCGCCGCCCCGCCCGCCGAGGGTGAAGGAGGGGCGCATGATCACCGGCAGGCCGATCTCGTCGAGGGCCTCGCGGGCATCCCCGATGGACTTGCAGAGCCGGCTCTTGGGGCTTTCGAGGCCGATGGAGTCCATGGCTTCGCGGAACTTGAGGCGGTCCTCCGCCTTCTCGATGGCCTCGGCCCGGGCGCCGATCAGCTCGACCCCGTATTTGTCGAGCACGCCCGAGTCGGCCAGCGCCAGCGACGTGTTGAGGCCGGTCTGTCCGCCCATGGTCGGCAACAGCGCGTCCGGGCGCTCCTTGGCGATGATCCGCTCGACGATCTCCGGGACGATGGGCTCCACATAGGTGGCGTCGGCCATCTCCGGGTCGGTCATGATGGTCGCCGGGTTGGAGTTCACCAGGATCACCCGGTAGTCCTCGTCCTTCAGCGCCTTGCAGGCTTGCGCGCCCGAATAATCGAACTCGCAGGCCTGGCCGATGACGATGGGCCCGGCCCCGATGATCATGATCGAGGAGATGTCAGTGCGTTTGGGCATTAATTTCCATCAGAATTGGATTCCAATTGGGCGTTTTCGTGCAATGGACATTCATGGACATTCATGGACATTCGGCCGCCTTTTCGGACGTTTCCCGTCCGGCAAAACCCCCGCGGAAAATGAACATTAGTTGATATAGCCCGGGATTGAGGAATCACCACCGGAAACACGGAGGAATTTTGAACCACGGAGGCGGTGAGGCAGTGAGAAGCTGATTGAGTCCCCCTTGCGGGGGAGGGATGGGGTGGGGGGTCCGGTTCGTCTATCCTGGAATCATGGCCAACAAGAACGCCCGCAAGCTGCGAGGAAACCCGACGGACGCGGACCAGCGCCTTTGGTCCCGTTTGCGCCGCCGCCAGGTCGACGGTCACAGATTTCGCCGTCAGGCGCCTTTGGGTCCATACGTTGTCGACTTCTTGTGTTACGAGGCGCGGCTGATCGCCGAAATTCAATCCGCGCTGCGCGCTTTCCCCCCACCCTCGGCGTCCGGCTGACCGCCGAACGCCTCGACCTCCCCCGCAAGGGGGGAGGTGATTCTTGCCGCATGCCAACGCCCCCTCCCCCCTTGTGGGGGAGGGATGGGGTGGGGGGGCTCGGTGTGCTCTGTGGTGAATTAGTCCCCCTCCATCATCTTCACGAACCGCTGGAAGAGGTGGTGGCTGTCCTGGGGGCCGGGCGAGGCTTCCGGGTGATGCTGGACGCTGAACACGGGCTTGCCGTCGAGGCGGATGCCTTCAATGGTGCCGTCGAACAGGGACGTGTGGGTCTCGACCACGCCGTCGGGGAGCGAATCGCGCACCACCACGAAGCCGTGGTTCTGGCTGGTGATCTCGACTTGTCCCGTCTCCAGGTCCTTCACCGGGTGATTGGCGCCCCGGTGGCCGTGATGCATTTTCTCCGTCCTGCATCCCAATGAAAGCGCCAGCATCTGATGGCCGAGGCAGATGCCGAACACCGGCGTGCCCGAGGCCACGACATCCTTAATCATCGGCACCGCGTATTCGCCGGTGGCCGCCGGATCGCCGGGGCCGTTGGAGAGGAACACCCCGTCCGGCCCGTGGCCCAATACGTCTTCGGCGGTGGCCGTCGCCGGCACCACGGTCACCCGGCACCCGGCGGCGGCGAGGCAGCGGAGGATGTTGCGCTTGGCGCCGAAATCGACCGCCACCACGTGATGATCGGGCTTGTCCAGGGCGCCGTAGCCCCGGCCCAGCGTCCAAGTGCCCTCCTCCCACTTATAGGTCTGGCCGCAGGTGACGGTCTTGGCGAGGTCCATGCCGTCGAGGCCGGGCCACGCCCGGGCTTCGGCAAGCGCCGCCGCCACGTCCAAGTCTCCGCCGTTCACCACCGTGCCGTTGATGAAGCCCGACTCCCGGATCTTGCGGGTCAGCGCCCGGGTATCGATCCCGGCGATGCCGGGGAGGCCGTGGGACTTGAGCCATTCGTCCAGATGACGGGTCGCCCGGAAGTTGGCGGGCCCGGTAATGTCGGCGCGGAGCACGCAGCCCCGGGCCGCCGGGGTCGCCGTCTCGATGTCTTCCGGGTTGG
>JAJECC010000143.1 GCA_022822205.1 Rhodospirillales bacterium
GCCGCGACGGCGGGACAGCCCCTGGGTGTTCCCCGGCAACGATCGGGACGGGCGCTACAGCGTCGGCGGCCTCGACTATGCCTGGCAGACCGTGCGGGCCGCGGCCGGGCTGGAAGACGTCCGGCTGCACGACCTCAGACATTCCTTCGCATCGCGCGCCCTGGCGCTCGGCGAGACCCTGCCGGTGATCGGCAAGCTGCTCGGCCACTCCAACATCGAGACAACGGCGCGCTACGCCCATCTGACGCAAGATGCGATCCATGAGACGGCGGAGCGGATCGCGGAGAGCATCGCGGCGGATATTCTATAGACGAGGGGCGCGGCCCCGCACACCGGCCTGGTTTTGGCATCACAACAGTTACCACTCATTCTTCTGCGCGCGCTGGCTCTCCGCGGGACACATCCTGGAATTAACAGGCCATTCAGACTGACGAAAACCAGTTCAAACCGCATTCCCGTCACTCAAACCCCGAATCCCAGATTCCATACCCTCCCCACAGGAAACCCTTGCAGCGCTAAGTCACACCAACGCTATACTCCCCGGGACACCACAGACCATCGCGCGGATCGAGTCGGCGATCGGCCGGGTCACCTGCCTGGGGCATCGGCGATCGCCCGCTTCGTCGGCGTGGACGACTACGAGGCCGCCGGCGGTGCGGTCATGCGCGACCTGTTTGCCGACGAAGTCGAGCACGGCGTCTGGTTCGAGGATCCGGTGCTGCTGGAGAAGCTGGCCATGGACAAGCTCCAGGCCGCCGCCGACGAGCTGGCGACCCGCTGGAAGTGGGCGGTCCCCATGGTCGAGGCCGCGTGGAACCACACCGCCTCATTTGGCCGGATCGAGCCGCAGCCCGGCGCGCCGACGGACGATGAGCAGGCCGAGATCGCGAAGCTCGAAGCCCGCCACGACGAGCTTAACAGCCTCGGCGAGGACGACTGGACCGAGGAGCTGGTCGCCGAAGCGGAAGCCATCGAGGCCCGTCTCGACGAGATCGAGGGCGGCATCGAGGCCCGCGCGGTGTTCCGGCGCGAGGATTTTGCGATGGCGGGCTGCATCGTCACCATCGGCCGCGACGGCGCGCACCAGGTGATCCAGGGCCTGGTCAGGCCCGAAGACATGCCGAACCGGACGGAAACCGGCGATGCCGGCGCCCCGGCCGGCAACGGCTACGACCCGGATGCCGCGGACAATGGCACCCATGTCGCCGGTCCGGCCGTCAATTCGTCCGTTACGGGGCCCATGGCGCAGCCGAAGGATCCCCAAGCCGAGGCCCGCAAGGAGGCCGGCGTCGGCATCGGGCTCGCCGACGATCTCCGCGCGATCCGCACCGCGCTGGTCAAGGCGCATCTCGCCGGCGACTTCGAGGCCGCCTTCGACCTCATGCTGTTCCAGATGGGCCGCGCGGTGTTCGCGCGGGGGTATCACGACCAGGCCCTCGACATCGCGGTCAAGGAAACCCCGGACCGGCCCATGACCCGGATGAACGAGGCAGAGTTCGCCGGCTGGTCGCCGGGCGAGGCCATGCTGGAGGACCGCTCACACCTGTCGTTCGACTGGCTGGAGATCGAGGACGACGGCGAGTCCTTCGCGGCGCTCAGGGCCTTGCCCCGGGCCGAGAAGGAGGCGCTGTTCGCGGCCTGCGCCGCACGCACGGTGAAGGGGCAGCTCGCCTTCGAGCCCCAGGCGCGGCCCGAACTCGAAGCCACGGTGGCGAGGCTCGACATCGATTTCGCGGCCCACGTCCGCCCGACGGCGGCCATGCTGTGGTCGCGGATCAACAAGGGCCGGGTCCTCGACGTCGCCCGCACGGTGTTCGGCCTCAACTGGGCGTCGGCCCGGTCCAAGTACAAGAAGCCCGAGCTCGCCGAAGCCATGGAGGCCGCCTTCGCCGCCGGCGACCCGCCCGTCGGCGTGAGCGCCGAGATGCACGCCAACGCGCTCGCCTGGACGCCGCCCGGCTTCGCGGCGTTCGACAAGGGCGGCACGGCCGAGGATGTCGGGGATGCGGCGACGGAAGCCGCCGGGACCGATCCGGCCGAGGCGCCGGCCGGCGAGCCCGAGTCCGGAGAACCCGCCGCCGATTCCGGCACCGATCCGGCGCAGGCGGCATCCCCCTCCAACGGCAACGGCCATGCAACCGAGGCCGATCCCGAACCGGAACCCTCGGACGACGCGGCGGCGAGTGCCGGCAACGGCGCCGCGGAATCGGCCAATCCAGATCCGGACGCCGATCCCGGCGATAACGGGGAGGCCGATCCCGGCCCTGCCGCCGCCGACGTGCCGGACGGCATCGCCGCGGCCGGTCCGGTCAGCGGGCACGATGCCCAGGAGGATCCGGTGGATATCCCCGGGTTCCTCCGGCGCGTCCAGTAGGCGGCCGCAAACCCCGCAACAACGCCCCGCCGGCGCATCGCTCCGGGCTCCAAGCCTGGCGCAGGCCGGCGGGGCGTCTTCCATTTCCGCTATCCAATGGAGGTCCGTCCATGACCCGGACGATCCGCGCCCGCATCCACGAAACCGCCGTGAAGCGGGTCACCCGCATCTACGCCGCCACGCTCGCCGACATCTTCGCCGAGACCCTGCAGAACAGCCGCCGCGCCGGCGCCACGCGGGTGCGAGTTTCTGTTTCCGCCGCCACCGCCCGGCCGGACGGCAACCCTCCCCAAACCGGCGAGACAACCCTCGCCGTCACCATTTCCGACGACGGCTCGGGGATAGCCGGCTTCCATGAGATGCCCCTGTTCGACGTCCCCGCCGGGCCCGCGTCCATCCGGCGGGCCGGGGACCGCCCCGAGGAAGTCGTTCGCCTCCAAGCCCGCTTCCTGCGCGCCGGGCGCGAGGCGGTCGACGACCGCGATCTGCTGGAACTGCTGCTCTCCGGACACCCGTCCGTGGACGATGCCGGGGCCCTTGCCCGGAGCCTGCTCGACATGTTCGGCACGGCGCCGCGGGTCCTCGCCGCCCGGCCGGACCGGCTGCGCACCGTGACCGGCCTCTCCGAAGACACCATCGCCGCCCTCAAGGCCGCCGAGGCCCTCGGCATCCGCATGGCGAGGGCGGAGGTGCCCGACAAAGTGCGCCCGTCTCTCCGCAGCTACAACAAGGTGATCGAGTACTGCCGGACCCTCGCCGGCCACCGCGAGGTCGAGCAGTTCCACGTCCTTTACCTCAACCGCAAGAATCTCCTTCTCGCCGACGAGTGCCACCAGCGCGGCACGGTCAGCCATACCCCGGCCTATCCCCGGGAGATCTGCGTGCGGGCGCTGGAGGTTCAGGCCACCGCGGTCATTGCGATCCACAATCACCCGTCGGGCTGTCCCGAGCCGTCCAGCGCCGACATCGACATGACGCAGCAAATCAGGGACGCGCTGAAGACCATCGAGGTCGTCCTGCTCGACCACATCATCGTAACCCCGGCGGATTCCGTGAGCTTCAAGGACCGAGGGCTGCTCTGACCGGCCCAAAGCGACCGCTTCCCACTCTCACCCGCAAGGAGCCCGGCCATGCCAGATTCCGGCAACCCCAATCCGTTCGATCCCGTCACCTCCACCTACACCCGCGCCCGGGCGATCGAGGACGGCATCCTCGTCGACGTCTCCGACACCGCGCGGGAGGCGGGGTTCAACATCCCCGTCGCGGTTACGCGCACCGTGTGGGAACGCATCGTCGCCCTCCCCGACGGCTACCGGGGTTTTCAGGACGAGAGCGGCCGGTTGTGGGACGTCCTCTGGATGGCGCGCCACTACGCGCTCCGCGCCGCCAGCAGCGACCGCGTCACCATGTCCGTGCTGGTGCGCGACATCCGCAAGGATCTCCGCGACAGCCACCGGCCGCCCCGCAGGCACCGCCCCGTCATGGCGATCGGCGCCGGAGACCAAGGTGAGGCCGTCATCACCATAATGTTTTCCGAAGATGATTGAGCGCGGCCCGCTCCAACCGGCTCGGCCAGGCTTCAGCCGTCCGCGCCGTCCGTCTCCCCGCCCTGCCTCGGCCCGCCCCAGGGATCGGGCATGCCGTGGCCCGGCCCGCGCCGCTTGCCGAATGTGCGCATCTCGCACAGCTCCATATGGGCCACTATGGCCCGCGCGACCGGTTTAAGCCGGTCGTGATCGCCGGGCCGGCGCTTCCTGGGCCACAGGCGCTCCGCCTTGCGCAGCGCCATCTCCACGGTGAACAGCAGGTCGTCCCGGGTAATCGGGCGGTCGTAATCATCGTCCATCGGCCCGACACTGCCACAGGAACATTACAAGAACAACATGACAGCATCGCCCCGTCGCGGGTAACGTGGCCTGCATGTGTGGCCGATTTTCAAACCGGTTGACCTGGAATCAACTGCACGATCACCTCGAGCTGATCGGCGCGCCCCTCAACCTCAGGCCCCGCTACAACGTGGCGCCGAGCCAGGACGTGGCCGTGGCCCGCGCCGCCGAGGCGGGCCGCACCCTCGCCATGCTGCGGTGGGGGCTGATTCCCCCCTGGGCGAAGGACCCGGCGATCGGCCACAAGCTCATCAACGCCCGGTCCGAGACGGCCGCCGAGAAGCCGTCCTTCCGGTCGGCCTTCCGCCGGCGCCGCTGCCTGATCCCGGCCGACGGCTTCTACGAGTGGCAGGGCCGGGGCAAAACCCGCCAGCCCTGGCTGTTCGGCCTCAAGGACGGCGCGCCCATGGTATTCGCGGGCTTGTGGGAGCGCTGGACGGTGCCGGAAGGCGCGGCGCTCACCGGATCCCTCGCCGAGCGCAGTTCCGGCGATGCGGTCGAGACCTGCACCATCCTCACCACCGAAGCCAACGAGACCGTGTCACCGGTGCACGGCCGCATGCCGGTCATTCTGCCGCCCGACGCCTGGGACGCCTGGCTCGCGGGCGACGAGGTTCCGCTCGGCCCATACCCGGCGGACGCCATGACGGCCCATCCGGTTAGCACCCACGTCAACCGGCCCGCCAACGACGACCCGCGCTGCATCGAACCGGTCGCCCTGAGCTGATCGACGCCCCCATCAACAGCGAGCGCTTCACCACCTGTGTCGAGCAGCAACTCGTGCCTACTCTCAAGCCCGGCGACATTGTCATCTCAGGTCACAAAGCGAAGCTCGGTCAATTCGGAACGAAATGACCTTAACTGACCGACCGATCGAACAGGTCTTCGCCATGCTGAAGGCGATTCTCCGAAAAACAAACGAGTGAACCATCGACCACACTTGGAGACGGATCGGCACACTCCTCAATGCTTTCCCTACTGAGGAATGCGCCAACTACTTCAGAAACTCAGGATATCCAGCAACATAGACGGATCAGACCTTAGCGGGGTCCTCCACTTCATTGTTAATTTGCCAAAACCGCTTGCATTCTGCGTCCGCAGCGAAATGGCGCAGGTATCCTGTTTGGCCATTTTGAGCATTTAGCGATTTGAGCGTTTCTTTGAACCGAACTCCTGTTCGACCACTCGTCGCAAGGTATCCGAGAATTCGGTAGCTGCCGGCGGCAGTAGCTCGCCTCGCCGGGTATGCATTCCAATCTGCCTGTTGATCCGAGGCCTTGAGATAGGCGCCATTTTCAGATCAGGGTGTAAGGTTGTTGGCATCACCATTTCAGGCAATGCCGTTATGCCAAGTCCTTTGTCAATCATCCCGCCAATTGTTCCGGGAGTTGTTGCCTCGTATTCAGGATCAAAACTCAGATTTGCATCGGCAAATGCTTTTTCCAGAACAATTCGGACATTTGTGGGTGACGTCAGGAGCAGGAACGGAAACTTGGCCACCTCTTTGATCGTAACCGATCTCTTCCCGGCCAGCGGATGGTGTTTCGGGAATATCGCGACATACCGATCATCAAACAGGTGAAGAAACTCAAGCTCATTTTGCTGCGGAGATATGGGACCGACCATCAAATCAACCTCGCTGCTGAGGACCCGCTGGTAAAGCCGGTCGGCCATTTCGTCAAAGATCTGAACCTTGATGTCCGGATATTTCTCTGCAAATTCCGCCAACACTATAGGCAGCACCGAAGAGGCAATCGACGGAACGCAGCCAATACTCAGACGCCCCCGCCGAAAGGCCGCTTGCTCCTTGAGATCAAGCACAACATCCTCCAGCTCGGTGAGTGACCGCGTGACCCGGATGAGAAAATTTTTTCCTTCAGGTGTCAGTTTAACGCTGCGCGTCGTCCGGCTGAGCAGCGGGACACCAATGCTTTTTTCCAAATCCCGCACATGCGTACTGACGGCGGGTTGGGACAGATTCAGTTTCTCCGAGGCAATTCGGAAACTCAGATTCTCACCGACCGCGACAAAGCTGCGAAGCTTTATGAGACTCAGATGCATCATATTTTTTTATTAATATTACCAATAAATCCAGAAGTCCAATAAATCGAGGTCGGCCGATAATTCCCGCCCGCGCGCCCGATTTTGGTCGCCGCCAGCCGGTTGACCCAATCCCAAATTTCCCGCGTTCAATGGATGGAATGGACGGAGCCGAGGCTCCGTGCATTACCGGCCCTACTTTGCCGCGGTGGGGCGTTTGAACGGCTCAAAACCGGGGCGATAGCTTTTGTCGTCAAGGAACTGGGCAAGACCCTGATGGAAAGAATCTTCGGGATCGCGCATTCTGATCTCGGCCATTTTGGCGGCCAGGTAGTCGAGCGCCTGGAAATAATCCATACCACGCACTCGGCGGACGGCCTGCTTGGTTGCACGCAGAACCTCCGGATTCTTCTTACGCATTTCATTGGCTAGTTTAACGACTTCATCCTTGAGCCGGTCGGCGGGAACAGCCTTGTTGATCAGGCCCATTTCCTCCGCCTTTTTGCCGTCGAATGCTTCACCGGTGCAGCAGTAGTACATTGCATCCCGGGCGTTGAGCGTATTCGCCACCGTCCAGGTTACGACGCCGCCCGGCAGAATTCCCCAGTTGATTTCGGACAGGCTGAAAATGGCGTCCTCGGCGGCGATGGCGAAATCACAGGAACAAAGCTGCGTGAACGCGCCGCCAATGCAATAGCCGTTTACCATGGCAATCGTCGGCTTGTCGTACATGCTCAATCGATGCTGGCGCCAGCCTTCATTGGTTTCCATGTATCTCTTGGTGTCGACCGCCGGCCGGTTTTCGTATTCACGGAAAAATTCACGCAAATCCTGACCGGCACTCCAGCTTTCACCGACACCAGTAATAACCAGGACTTCGGTTTCGTCATCGGCTTCCAAAACGGCCAAGGCCTCGAACATCTCCCGATGTACGCCCGGACTCATCGCATTTCGTTTGTCGGGCCGGTTAATGGCCAGGAAGGTAATGCCATCTTCCTTTTCGACTCTGATATTTTCGCAACCATCAAAATCCATTGTTTCTCTCCTACCGCTAAACGGTTTCTCTCCAACACTAGCTCTGGCTTGAACGTGCAACGGGGCGAATATCGACAGCCCGGACCCCTTGCCCGGCCGCACCGACGATAATCGGATTAATCTCCAATTCGGATAAGCTTGATCTCAGGCCGATAAAGACATCCCCAAGGGCGCTGACGGATCGGGCAAGCGCGTCCACGTCGCGCGCCGGCTGTCCCCGGAACGCGTCAAACAAAGACCGGGAGCGCAGTTCGGAGATCATTTCCCTGACGTCTTCGGGCCCGGCGGGCAATAGGCGAAGCGCCGTATCCTTCAACGCCTCGACGTAAATCCCTCCCAACCCGACGACGACAAATGGTCCGTATTGAGGATCTTCGCGGAACCCGACGATGACCTCCAAACCCTCGACCATTTGCTGAACAAGATACCCGTCAATTCGGACCCTGCCCTTGAGCCTGCTCTCGATATCATCGATCGCCGCCTTGACTGATTTGGAATCGTTCAGATCCGTTTTGACGCCGCCCACTTCCGTTTTATGGATGGCGTCGGGCGAAATGAGTTTCACCGCCACGGGATAGCCAATTTCATTTGCTGCTTCAATCGCCTGATCGGAATTTGTTGCATGTCGTTCAGCCGGCAGCGCCGCGCCGGCGTTCCCGACGAGATCATTCAGGTGATCGATTTCAAATGTCCCGTCAGACTTTTGGCCAATGTCGGCGATGCCGCGGCGCTGGCTTTCCCCATACCGGGCGAGCGCACTCATCGCCTGAATGGCCCGGGGAATACCGTGGATAAACGGCAGGTTGGTCTGTTCCTGAAAATTCCGGGCATAGTCGTTCGTCGGCCGCGCCAAGTGGGCGAACGCAAAAACAGGCTTGTCCGTACGGGCGGCGAGTTCCGCGATTGACGCTGCTCGCGGGTGATCAGGATCTTCGGCGGTCAATGGAGTCCGGGCCAGAAAAGCCAGCATATCCACATCGTCGTCTTCAAGAACCGCCCGGCAAATATCCGCATACAGGGCGCTATCGGCAACCGGCGCCGGACCACAATCGAGCGGGTTATCAATTTCACTGATGCTCGAGATCAATTCCCGCAATTTACCGGCCGTGTAATTTGATAGCTGCCCCCAAGATTCCCGGACGGCCGCCGCCGCATCCAGGGACAGGCCTTTGACGGCGCCCGATGTCGTCACCAGAGCCATCCGATTTCTACAAGGAATTCGCCCCTGATCAAAAACCATCGCCAGCTCAACCATACCGGCCAGATCTTCACAGCGGATAATGCCGAAACGGCGGCACATCGCATCAAATACGGCGTCATCGCCCGCCAACGCGCCGGTATGGGACTTGGCCTGTTCGCGGGCTTCTTCCGTGCGTCCGATTTTCACCATCAGGATCGGTTTTTTGACCGCGTGGGCTTTGCGGGCAACGGCCATCAAGGCGCCGGGGCGCCGGACACCTTCAACCAGACAGGTGATGACTTTCGTATGCGGATCATCGACAAAGAAATCGAGAAAATCGGCAAGATCCAAATCGACCTCGTTTCCGGTCGTGATCGCGTAACTGAAGCCGATGCCTCTCGCGGATGCCTGCTCGATCCAAAACTGCAAGGTTCCACCGCTTTGGAAGACGGCGCTTATACCGCCTTGTTTCAGGTTGTGGGCCCGGCGGGAGGGATAAAGCGAAATTCCTTCGCGAACGGCGACACCGCCCATGCAATTGGGGCCGCACACCTTGATCTCGAACTCATCGACAATTGCCTTGAGCTCTTCGCCTCGGGCGACGCTTTCGGCATCGCCGCCGCCCTCGCCAAACCCAGCGGAGTAGATTGTAGCGCTTTTAAGCCCGGCTTTTGCCGCCTCCCGCAAGCTGCCGCAGACCGCGGATGCCGGCACCATCATCAGGGCATGGTCGACCGCCTTTCCGATTGCCGCAAAGTTCGGATAACATTTTTCGCCCCAGATCTCATCGCGCTTCGGGTTGATCAGGAATACGTCCGCCGGGAAACCGGAGCTCTTGAGATTGTCGAACATTATCCTCGACCAGCCGCCTTCTCCCCGGTCAGACACCCCGACAATGGCGATTGATTTCGGCGCCAAGACCGAACGCACGGAGCGAATGCCTTCGCCGGAGTCATGGCGGTAATTCATGCTACAGGTTGACTTCCAACTCTTTCATCTGCTCGGGCGTCCGCTTCACGTCCAGGGCGTCAACGATCATGTTCATCGCCGTGTTGACCCAAATGATGCTGAGAATTTCCAGGATGACTTCATCGCTCAGACCGATATCGCGCAGCGCCTGATAGTCTTCCTTGACCATGAACTTGGGCGCCCCGGCGGCCTTGTGGGCGAACTTGAACATCGCCAGTTCCGTGTCGTCAAAGTCAACGAACTCCCGCATTTGAATCTGGCGGATTTGTTCGTCCGAATAGACGCCCTGGCGCTTGATGGCATTTGAATGCCCTTGAACGCAGTAGAGCGTGCCTTGGGTCGAACAGGTGATGACAACGATCGCTTCTTTGACGTGGCGCGGAAGATGCGTCTCCGTCGGCACCAGATTGAGCCACGCTTCCGTCGATGCCTTCAGAAACGCCGGATTGCCCGCGATTACCTTATAAATGTGTGATGGGCGACCGTAGGCTTCCCACCATCTGCCCATTGCCGCTTTGGCTTCCGGGGACCAGTCTTCCTCTTCAAGAGTCGGCAAATGCGCCATATTCGGGCAACTCCACTTCCAGTGATTCCGTTCGCGGAGGAAATAGTATCCGGCCCTTAATCATAAGAAAAATTGTGTTATTCTAATGATTATTAAGCATTCTCGATTAAACGATCTCAGCCGAATTCATTCAGCACGTGACGGGCCAGCGCCATTTTCAAGACCTCTGTCGGTCCCTCCGTGATGATCATGCTGCGCTGATCCCGCCAGAACCGCTCAATCGGCAATTCGGTGGTCAATCCCACCCCGCCATGGATTTGCATGCAGTTGTCGGCAGCCTCGAAGGATTTGGTGTCGCCGAAAATCTTGCACATGAAGGCCTCATTGCGGATGTCCTCGCCGTCATCAAATTTCGAGGCGGCGTGGTAGACCATGAGGGACAGCTGATGAAGATGGGTGTACATGTCCACCAACATCCACTGAACGGCCTGACGATTGGCGAGCTTCTCGCCAAAGGTAACCCGGTCGCCGGCATAGGCCACCGCCAGTTCGAGGCAGCGGGTGATGATCCCCATTCCGCGCGCGGCATGGCGAATACGGCCGGTATTGATCCAGCTTTGCGCCAGCCGGAACCCGTCGCCTTCCTCGCCGACCAGGTTTTCCGCCGGCACCTCCACGTCTTCAAACTGAATTTCCCAGGGCTTGTCGTCGGTCAGGAGCTCCTGTTCCCGCAGCAAGGTTACCCCCGGGGCATCCGCATCAACCAAAAAGGTGGATATCCCGCCCCGGACCCCTTTCTCGCGGTCCGTTACCGCAATGACCTGAAAGAAATCCGCGTCCAGGGCATTGGAGATAAACCGTTTGCCGCCGTTGAGAACATAGTGGTCGCCCTGTCTCTCGGCATAGCTTCGCATCGCCGCCGGATCGCTGCCGGCGTCGGCTTCGGTCTGGGCAAACGCCGTCTTCAGCTTGCCGTCCAGTACCGGTCTTAAATAGCGGGCCTGCTGTTCTTCATTCAATTGATAGAGAATGGGGCTGGCGCCGCCGAAAATCTCGGGCAGGCGCGTGGGCAAGGCGATGGACCGGTTCAATTCCGTCCACACAACGGTCTTTGCCAATAGGCCGAGGCCCAATCCACCATGCTCTTCGGGGACATCAAACTGCCAAAGCCCCAGCTCAACCGCCTTTTCATTCAGCCATATCTCGACTTCGGGCTTGAGTTTGGCGCCGTCCAACGTCTCCCGTTCAATGGGGATCAGTTCCTTGTCGACAAATCGCCGAAGGGTCTCTTTCAGCATTTGAAGCTCTTCCGGCAGTTCGAAACTCATGTCTGTCTCCTCTTCGAGCGCAATTGGGGTATGCAAATCGCGCCGAAATCCGGATGTGAGGGCGGGGAGGCTAGGTCTTCAGGACAGCGCCGCGCCGGCGTTTGAGATATTCATTCGTCACCAGGACCACGCCGAGGACGATGCCCACGATGTCATTGGGGACACCCATGCCGATGGCTTTTTCAGGTATCAGGAACGCGAGACCGGTGATCAGGAACAATATCCGCACAACGGCGTTCATTTCCTGCACCAGAAAACCGATGATCGCGATCGAAACCAGCCAAACGCCGATACAGGCCGCCAATACGGTGAGCAGAATGGAGACGGCATCGCCTTCCATCAGCAACTCCGGAGAGGCCACGAATATGAACGGCACCAGATAGGCAAACCACCCGAAGCGCATTGCCTCGAACCCGGTTTTCATGGCGTTTGCCCCGCTCAGCGTTGCTGCCGCGAACGCAGCTATTGCAACCGGCGGCGTGATCATCGACATCATGCCGAAATAGAGAATAAACAGATGAGCCGCCATGGCGCTTATGCCGACTTCGATCAGGGACGGCGCGATCAGCGTCGCCAGGAGAAGATAGACGCCAACGGTGGGCATTCCCATGCCGAGCACGATACAGATGAGCGCGGAAATAATAAGCAGCACCACGATGTTGCCGCCGCCGAGCTCAACCAGGAACAGGGATAGCCCAAAGCCGATACCGGAGATGCTGAGGGTGCCGATTACGATACCGGCCGCGGCCCCTATCATGATGATGTCGAGGACTGCAAAGCCGGTATCGCGGACGGCCTCGATCATATCCTTGATATTCAGCCGTTTGCCCTTGTATCCGAACACGACGCCATTGAATATAATGACGGCCGTACCCAGCATCGCCGCCATTTCCGGTTGGAAATTCAGCCAGAACAAGGCGCCGATCAGCGCTGCAAACGGAATCGGAAAATACCAGCCCGATTTCAGGACGGGTACTAAATCGGGGATATCCTCGTCCTTGACCCGGGCGATACCGCTTCGGGCAGCCTCGAGGTCGGCCAGGACAAAAAGTGCGACATAATAAAGGACAGCGGGAATCAAGGCCGCCAGAACGACCTCTTTGTAGGGGATTTCCAGAAACTCCGCCATCAGGAAGGCGGCTGCCCCCATGATCGGCGGCATGAGCTGACCGCCGGTCGAGGCAACCGCTTCGATGGCGCCGGCTTGATCCCGCCGATAGCCGGCATTGCGCATCAGGGGGATGGTTATCACGCCGGTGGTCACGACGTTCGACACCACGCTGCCTGAGATCGAGCCGAAAAAGCCCGACGCGGTCACCGCAATTTTTGCCTGACCGCCCCGGTAGCGGCCCACCAGGATCATTGAGATTTCGGTAAAAAACTGCGAGCCGCCGGACTTCAACAGCACTTGACCGAAGAACACGAACGCGACCACGATCGTCGTCACGACCTTCATCGGGAAACCCAGCACGCCTGTCGGGTCCCAGGCCAGATAATACAGCAGCGTCTGCCACTCTACTTTCCGCCCGGCGAGGGTGCCCGGAATGGTGTGGCCGAATAATGCCATGACAATGAAAAAGACGACGAGAAGCGTCAGCACCATTCCAACGGTACGGCGCAGGCCCTCGATCATGAGAAGCAGCAGAATCGATCCTGAGATCAGGCCCGGCACCGGCCGCTCGGCGACGAGTTCCGCCAATACCGGGTAGCGCACGGCGATAAAGACACAGGCGCCGAATCCCAGACCCGCAGCCAGCCAATCATACCAGGGGATACGATGAAGCGGCGCCGATTTGGCCGCGCGAATGGAGAGGAAAATGAGGGGTAGTGCGAGAGCGACGATGCCGCCGAGATACTGTTCGGTATACAGGAGGAGGCCGAACTGGCGAAACAGATCGCTGGCCCACGCAATAGAGCCTGTGGTGAGAACAAAAGCGAGACCGGCTACAAAACCGGTCTTCGCCATTTGATCCTCTTTGGATTGTTCAGCTTTGGCTGCAACCGTCACTGAGGGCAATCCGATTTTCTTGAGTTAATGCCGTGGGCTTACTTCGGCGGCCACAAACCAACTTCCTTGTAGAATTTTATGGCACCCGGATGATAAGTCAGGCCCTTGAACTTCTTGACCATCTTACTGGGGCTGAAAAGGCCAAGTCCGGGGAACGCTTTCTGCAGATCGGGTTGGTTGCCGTGCATGGCTTTCACCACCTTATAGACGACATCGTCCGCAACGCTCGCCTGCGTCATTACCGAATGGAAATATGTCATCACGTTGGATGGAGCTGTGACACCGACATTCCGTTTCGATGGCTTGACGCCGAGCGCGAACGCCGGGGGCACGAACTTGCGGGCGCGTTCCAGACCGGCCGCCGAATTGTCAAAGGACAGGAATTGCAATCCACCGACTTTGGCATTCACTTCCCGGACCTTACCCGCGCCGAAGACGAAGAAGAATCCATCCGTTTTGCCGGCGGCAAAATCATTGGCGGCCTTCACGACATTTGGAGCCGGTACCCGGGTCACATCACCATAGCTCAATCCGGCATTGGCCAGCTGAGCCTGGACCAACGGAATAATAATTTTCTGGCTCGAGAACCCGCTTGAGATCCGTTTGCCTTTAAGGTGCTTCAGGCTGGTAATCGGAGATCCTTTTTTCGCCCAAAATCCGACGCGGAATGGTGTCAGCACGGTGGCCACGCGCAAATTCGGATGTTTGCGGCCTTCGTAGATGCCGGTGCCGGTTAAGGCCATTAGGCCCTCGAATTCATTCACCAAACCAAATTCGATTTGGTTGGAGTTCATTGCCGGCACGTAAACACTCGACCCGCCAAATGGCTGGGCCCGCATTTGCAAATCGGTCTTTTGGGAAACAATCTTGGAGATGGCCTGGCCGGCTTGGTTGGTAAATCCGCCCTTGGTTGTGCCGATGCCAACCGTTTGAGCCAAAGCCGAACCTGACATCACCATCGCCGACGCAACGGCTGCCGATAAGATCATCTTTCGCATTTTTCGCCTCCTTTATGTTGCACCAAGATACCGGCTGCCAAAACCTTGGCTGATGCCCGGAAAATTCGGCGCAACAGTTTGCCAATTCCCATAAATATGACGTCGTGGCGAAAAATCTTAGGAAGCCACCTTTAATAAGGCCAATATTATTAGCAAATGCATTAATAGAATAATACGAACAATGAAATTGCCGATGATTTTAAGACAATTAGCGGGCGAAAAATTTGTCCGCTTCTGGCCAAGGCTGTTGATTGACCTGAATATCGGAATTTTCCGATGCGCTTCTGGTAACTGCGGACAATTCCGCCTAAACCGCAGTCGAGACCTGCACGATCCTCGTCACCGCCACTAACGAGATCGTGGAACCGGTGCACGGCCGCATGCCTGTCATCCTGCCGACGGACGCCTGGCTCGCGGGCGACGAGGTTCCCCTCGGCCCATACCCGGCGGACGCCATGACGGCCCATCCGGTGAGCACCCACGTCAACCGCCCGGCCAACGACGACCCGCGCTGCATTGAGCCGGTCTCGCCGAATTGACTTTGAGCCGCCCGGCGGCCTGAGCCTCCCCCCTCCAGACAACCCCGTTCCGGAACGGCTCCGCCGGTCCGTCCCGCTTCAACGCGCCTCTCGCCGCCCGGAGTCCGGTCAGCCGGAGCCGGGCGGGCCGGCGGGCGGTTGCGGGAGGACCCGCCGCGCGCCGGATTCCTTGTTACCTGCCCCGGACCGCGATTCGGGGCCGCATCCCAACCCGGAGATCGCCCATGCTCCACCGCATCACCGGCCGCGCCGTGAAGTGCGGTCCCTCCGCCATATCCGCCATCGCCGGCGCGCCCACCCACGAGGCCGCCGGCATCATCCGCCGTCTGTTCGACCGCCCCTCGGTCAACGGCGTCTTCATGGACGAGCTCGCCGCCGCCCACGAAGAGCTCGGCTGGGCGCCCGACTACGCCGTCCGCCATCCCAACTACCGCAACCGCCGTTACGCCCGGCGGGAGGAAGTCTGAGAGCGCATCTTCGCCGGCGTCCCCTTCGATGAGCGCGCGATCACGCTCGGCGCGTTCCTGGACCCCGCGCCCGCCGGGACATGGGCGGTTTTGGCCGGCAATCACTTCGTGGCCTATGCGGACGGCTTCGTCGCGGATTCCGGGGCCTGGTTTTGCCGCGAACCGGCCCCGTGGTCCCGCGCCAATCCCGGCCACGGCCGCGTCGCGCTCCGCCGCGTCCGGGAGGCGGTCCGGTTCGTGCGCGTCGCCGGCGGCGGCATCCCCCGCAACCCCCGTCCCGAGGAGGGCTGATCATGCCCCAGATCATCGAGACCACGGTCTACACCATCGACGAGCTATCAGGCTCGGCGAAAGAAATGGCCCGCGCCTGGTATCGCCAGTCCTGCCTGGACTACGAGTGGTACGATTGCCTCTACGAGGATTTTCAGGCCATCTGCGGCATACTCGGTGTCACGCTCGCCACCAGCCCCGTCTGCCTGTACGGCGGCGGAACCCGCGACAAGCCGGAGATTTACTGGTCCGGCTTCAGTTCCCAGGGCGACGGCGCATCTTTCGCCGGCTCGTATGCCCATGCCAAGGGTGCCGCCCGGGCGATCCGCGCCCACGCGCCGGGGGATGACGAGCTGCACCGCATCGCGGACGTTCTGCAGGCGGTTCAACGGCGCAATTTTTGGCAGGTCCACGCAAACATCCGGCAGCAGGGCCGCTATTGCCACGAATACACCATGGCCATCGACGTCGAGCGCGTCAGCCCCACATGGCAGCCGCCGACGGACGATGCCGAGGACGCCGTGACCGAGGCGATGCGCGATCTCGCCCGCTGGCTCTACGGCCGGCTCGAGGCCGAATACGAGCACCTCACCTCGGACGAAGCGGTCGACGAGAACATGGAGGTTAACGGCTGGACCTTTACGGAACGGGGCGAGCGATTTGGCTGACCCGCTCCGCCTGAGCCGGCTCCGAACGGCGACGGCATCACGCCCCGCAGGTTCAACAGCGAAAGGAGGTGATCCCACATCCCGCGCCGCGTCCGGGCGGTACTTCCTCCCGTCCGCCCGGGCGTCCGCGTGCTCCCATGAGGAGAAAGAAGTTTCGGGGAGGCCAATTCAGACCGAAAGGAGACCGGCATGAGCTGCAAATTCTCCAACCGCGGCGACCGCGGTCCCGAACACGATATCCGCCGGCGCTTCGGTTAGTCCCATGGCCCGCTCCATCATCCACCGCGCCGATGCCGACCTGAAGCACGCCTGGCTCGCGCGCTTCCAGGCCCTGCCGCCTTCCGCCCGCCGCGCTCTCCGTCTGGCCCTCCTCGACCTGCGGAGGGACGCGCAATACCGCGCCGAGCACCAGTGGCGCCGGCACAAGGGCCCCATGGCCTGCTACTGGCGGGCCGTCGGCGTCTATGCGGGCCATATCGCCCGCGCGCTTCGCTGACCCGCCCCGTCCGGGCCCGTCCTGAGCGGCGCGGGCTCCCCAGTCACGCCTACACCCTCCCGAACCCATCCGCCGCCCGCGCCCGGCCCGGGTTTCCCAGGCGCGCGTTGCGCCGGCGGGAGTCCGGTCAGCCGGCCGGGGTCAGTCCGGCGGGACGGCGCGGGAGGATGTTCCTCCCCCGGCACCTCCCGCCGTCGCCTTTAATCATGGAGACCGCCCATGCTCGACACCCACCCCGCGCAGAACGCCACCGCGCGTCCGCTTCCCCCCACTGTCCCCATCGATCCGCCCGCTGAGGCGGCCCGTCCCGTCCCGGGCGATGCCCTTTTCGCCGCGGCCCGAACCCTGCTGCCGGTCCTGGAGGCGGGCCGGCCCCTCGATGCCGCGACCCTGCGGGACGCCATGACCGAGGCATTCGGCGCGTCGGACGCCGAGGGCGGCTGGGTCTGGAAGGACGCCTACGAGGCCGCCGAAGCGGCCGTCGTCTTGTTCATGCGGCGCTACGGCCGGGCCATGCGCCTCAATGCGGGCGCCGTTGTTGACGGTCCCCGCCGCATGCTGGCCATGCTGGAGGCCGTCGCCGCCCTGGAGCCCTCACATACCAGACGATCCGAGGAACAGGTCAGGCTCCAGCAGTTCTCGACGCCGCTGCCGCTCGCCTATGCCGCGCTGCGGGCCGCTGCGGTCCGGCCGGGCGACATCGTGCTGGAACCCTCCGCCGGTACCGGCATGCTGGCGGTGATGGCCCGGTGCGCGATGGGCGACCGGGCGGCGGGCAATCTCCATCTCAACGAATATGCCCGGACGAGGGCGCGGCTGCTCACGCGGCTGTTCCCCGAAGCGGCGGTCACCGCGTTCAACGCCGAGACCATCGCCGACCGTCTGCGCGGCGTCCGGCCCACCGTGGTGCTGATGAACCCGCCGTTCTCCGCAACGCCGGGCGTGGACCGCATCACCCGCGACGCCGATCTCCGCCATGTCCGCTCCGCCGCCTCCATGCTGCCGCCCGGCGGGCGGCTGGTGACCATCACGTCGGCCCAGTGCGCGCCGGGCGATATCGTCGGCCGTTTGGACGGGTGCGGCCCGAGCGGCCCCCCGGCCCGCTGCATTTTCACCATGGCTATCGACGGCCGCGCCTACGCACGGCGGGGCACCGGCTTCGACACCCGCCTCACCGTTCTGGAGCGCGGCGACGGACCCAATGTGGAGCTGGACGGAACCGCCCGCGCCGAAAACGCAGCCGAACTGCTCGACGCCGTCATCGCACAGGCGCCGCCGCGCCAGGAGATCGCGCCCATTCCGGTTCCGGCCGGCCCCGCCCGCGACCTGTTCGGCAAGCCGGTCGCGCCGAAGCCCGGGAAGCGGAGTCCCAAGCCCCCATCGGCCCCCGAGACCCGGCAAGCCCATCACTGGGGGCCGGTTGCGGAACTCGCCGTCGAGACCGGCCCTGCCGAACCCGCCCATACGGATGCCGATACTTCCGCCGATACGGGCCCCTACGCCCCCTGGCGGCCGGGCGCCGCGCGGGTAACCCGTTCAATGCCCGGCCGGGATACGTATGGCCGGCCGGGCGCCCGCCGTCGTTCCGTCGTCGGCCCCAATTCCACGGACAAGGAGACCTTCCATGACCGCGCAGACCCTGCCGGACAATCCGAACTTCTGCTTCACACCCGCCTACGACATCGAGACCGAGGTGCAGCAGATCAGGATCGTGATCGAGGGCCTCGCCGGGCATGTCCCGACCGCGCTCGTCGCCCTCGACCTGGACGACGCCCTCGGCATCTGCGACAAGCTGAACCGACGACTTGGATTGGACAGGGATGCCTGGACCGCCATGGCGGCGGCCTCCATGAGCGCCGAGAACGGCGACCCGGAAAGCGGCGCCTGGCATTGAGGTCCGTTCAGTGCTCCGCGGCCGGCTCGCCGCCCGCCGCTTCCCCACCGTTGACACGCGGGCGCCAGCCGTCCATATGGTTCACGGAAACCCTGAATTGCCGACCCCGTTGCGGGCGGCGGACCCTATGGCCACCATCCGGTGGCCATAGCAATTTTCGGGATCCGGATGAGGGTCTGCTTCATCGACGAGGCGGGGGACCTCGGAGCGCCCGCCCATCCGCCTACACAAGTTCGCCGAGCGGCACTACCGTGACACCCATCGTGGAGGTTGACGACATGGAATCCAACGACACCCCCGTCGAGCGCGGGAGCGGCAACGTCTTCGCCGATCTCGGCCTTCCCGATGCCGACGCGCATCTGATCAAGGCCGAACTCGTCAGCCGCATCGAGGACATCGTCAGCCAGCGCGGCATCA
The DNA here is from genome assembly GCA_022822205.1 of Rhodospirillales bacterium. Lineage (GTDB taxonomy): Bacteria > Pseudomonadota > Alphaproteobacteria > Rhodospirillales > UBA2165 > JAJDXO01. The sequence goes on from JAJECC010000143.1 coordinate 19,075, forward strand.
CCCAGACCGAGGCCGCGCGGCTGCTCGGGCTCTCCCAGCCCGACGTCTCCCGGCTGCTCCGCGGCGACTTCCGCGAATACTCGCTTGAGCGCCTGTTCCGCCTGCTGACCACGCTCGGCCGGGACGTCGAGATCGTCATCCGCCAGCCGCGCTCGGCCGACGGGGGCAAGCTCCGCATCGCCGCCCCCGAAACCGCCTGACCGCGTCCGCGTGTCCGAACCCGTCCTTTCGCTCGATTTCTTGCTCCGCGGCCGGCCCGGCGTTGTCCGGACCCATCCCGCAATTTCGTTTGCGTTACTTGTTGCGTTTGCGTCGTTCATGCGCCATTATTCGCCCAGACGAAGGAGACCCGTAAATGGAACCGAAGACAGCAACCTCGTACGGCATACCGAACGAACGCGATGCGACGCTCGCCGGGCAGGCGGGGCGGGCGCTGGAAGCCCTGACCGACGGCACGCAGCCCGTATCGGCCCGCTTCGGAGACCGGATCGTCGATCTCCCGGCCCCGGCGGTGCGGCTGCTCCGGGAAGTGCTCGACCGGATGGCCGACGGCAAGGGCGTTGCCCTCACGCCGCTTCATGCCGAGCTGACCACCCGGCAGGCGGCCGAGCTCCTGCAGGTCTCGCGGACGCATCTGGTCCAGCTTCTCGACGAGGGCCGGATACCCTGCCGCATGGTCGGTTCTCACCGCCGCGTCCGCGCCGAGGACATTCTCGCCTTCCGGCGCGAGACGGAGGTTCGCCGCCGCGAGGCGCTCGACGAGATGACCGCGCGCGACCAGGAACTCGGCCTGCAATAGGCGATGGTCGCCCCGACGGCGCTGCTCGACGCCAATGTCCTTTATCCGGCCGGTCTTCGCGACCTGCTGCTGCGTCTCGCCGACCGTTATCTGTACGCGCCGCTCTGGACCGCCAACATCCATGCCGAGTGGATGCGCGGCCTCCTGGCCGATCGTCCCGATATCGACGCAAGCGTGCTGGAGCGGACCCGCGCGGTCATGGACGGCCATTTTCCCGATGCCGTCGTGACCGGATACGAGACTCTCGCCGCGACCCTCGACCTGCCGGACCCCGACGACCGCCATGTGCTGGCGGCGGCGATCCACGGGGGCGCGGACGTGATCGTCACCAGCAATCTGCGGGATTTTCCCGCCGGTCGCCTGGCGCCCCACAAGGTTGCGGCGCACCATCCCGACGCCTTCATCGCCGTGCTGTTCGAAGCCGACCCCGAAACCGCGCTCGAAGCGGTGCGCGGTCACCGGGCGGCGCTTCGCAATCCGCCCCGGCCGGCGGGCGATTACCTTGCCGTGCTCGAACGTCTCGAGCTGAAACGCACGGTATCCCTGCTGAGAATGCACGAAACGGCGATCTGAGCGGCCCGGCCATCCGTATCGCGCAATCCATCCCCGCTCTTCCATGCCGTAGAGATGCACCGACCGGCCGTCTAATTCAAGGGGGTCAAGACCGACCGACCTATCGGAGGTAAAGAAGAGCCGACAGGAAGTGAAGCCGTTGGCCGAGAGGGTGTAACGGCAGTCGCAAACGGGGAGATCGGACATGGCGACATTGACCTATGCGGGGATCGGGGCGCGGGCGACACCGGCGGCCATGCTGGCGGATATGACCGTGATGGCGGGATGGCTGGCCCGGACCGGCTGGCATCTGTCTTCCGGCGGCGCGGACGGGGCCGACAGCGCGTTTGCCGGGGGAGCGCCGGCCGAACAAAGGACGATCTGGCTGCCGTGGCGGGGCTATAACGGGCATCGCGGACCGGATTGCCGGGTGCTGTCGACAGCGGCGATGGCGGCGTGCATGGAGATCGCGGCGCCCCTGCATCCGGCGTGGCAGAGGTGTGCGCCGGCCGTCCGCAAGCTGCATGCCAGAAACGCGGCGGTGCTGCTTGGCGAGACGCTGGACCGGCCGGTGGATGCGGTCGTGTGCTGGACGGCCGGCGGACGGGACCAGGGCGGTACGGGCATGGGTATCCGCATCGCCGAGGCAAACCACATCCCGGTGCTGAATCTGGGGTCCATGTCGCCGCGTGCCGTTTGCGAACGCCTGGCCGCAATCCGCCGCGCCGTCCATCCGTCGTAGAGGAAGAGAGAAGCGCCTGCCGGGCGAGTGTCCGGCAGGTGGAGGGAGTGGATTCCCCTTGCCGATGCCGGGCAGGGCAACGGCAGAGGAGTTCCCCGCCATGTTTAATCCCGATACATCGCTCGATCTCTTGAATGACAGCGATTTGCTGCAAGAGGTCGGCGTCGACCGTCACACCGTCCGTGAACTCGCCGAGGACGAGCGCGCCATCCGCTGTCCCGAGCGGGGCGCGGACTATCCCGCATACGGATTCGCGAGCCTCTCACCGGAACCGGCGTCGGGGACGACCCTCCAGGACGCGGCGCCGGCGGAACCCCGGGACCCGGCGTCGCTGTTTCCCCCGGCGGAATAGAGGTGGAGGAGGGCTTGAAGAGGTTGATCGGTCGGGGGCTCGGGAGAGTGACCCCGGCTCCGGCCGTTCGAAACCCATCGTCATCATCCAGACTTGAAGGAGTATCGTTATGAGCTTCGGACTTAACCGCGTGGAACTGATCGGCCGCCTCGGCGCCGACGTGACCGTCAACCAACTCACCTCGGGGGGCCGGGTGGCCAACCTGAGCATCGCGACCGACGAGTCGTACATCAACAAGCAATCCGGCGAGAAGGTCGACAAGACCGAGTGGCACCGGGTCGTGACCTTCCAGGACGGGCTGATCGACATGTTCGAGAAGCACGCCACCAAGGGCCGGCTGGTCTACATCGACGGCAAGCT
>JAJECC010000161.1 GCA_022822205.1 Rhodospirillales bacterium
GGCGGCCAAAGAAACGGCCAGGCGGCAGGGAGGATATTTCATGATCAACGTCACCGACATCGCCTACGGGCGATTGAGCGCCCCGGATCTCGATTTGATGGAGGCGTTCCTGACCGACTTCGGCATGGTCCGGGCCGAGCGCACCAAGACGGCATTGTTCATGCGGGGCACCGATGCGGAACACCACCTTCATGTCACGGAATTGGGCGATCCCGCCTTCATCGGGATCGCGTTCCACGCCGCGTCGGAAGAAGACCTGCACACCCTCGCCGAAGCCGAAGGGGCGACGCCGGTGGAAGACCTGGATGAGCCGGGCGGCGGCAAGCGGGTCCGCCTCACCGACCCGGACGGCCGCCAGGTGGAGGTGATCTGGGGCCAGGAGATGCTGGAGCCGCTGCCGGTGCGGGACGTGGTGATCAATACGGGCAAGGAGCGCCTGAACCGGGCCGGCGACCTGCAGCGCATCCCCAGCCGGCCGGCGCACGTCAAACGCAGCGCCCATGCGGTCGTCACCACCGCCCAGGTGAAGGCCTCCAACGACTGGTACCAGGCGCATCTCGGCCTCAAGACCACCGACGAGATCTGGATGGAAACCGAAGACAACATCTTCGCGGTGTTCAACCACATCGACGCGCCCACGGGCAGCTATGTGGACCACCACGTCTTCCTCAACGTCCAGGCGGAAAAGGCCGGGTTCAATCACCTGTCCTTCGAGGTCGCCGACTTCGACGACGTTCAGATCGGCCACTTCTATCTCAAGGAAAAAGGCAAGTATCGGCACGCCTGGGGCATCGGCCGGCACACCCTCGGCAGCCAGATTTTCGACTACTGGCGGGACCCGTGGGGCCGCATTCACGAGCACTGGACCGACAGCGACATGGTCAACAACGACCACCCGGCGGGATTCCACTCGCCCGAGGCGGGCCTGGCCAATCAGTGGGGCCCGGAATTCCCGATGGAATTCCTCGACGATCCGGAGAAGCACGCCATCGCGTGATATCCGGGGCGTGACATCCGGGGTCCAGACTCGACTGAGCTACCATATGAGTCTTGCGGCGATGAGGCATAAAATGACTGCGTCATGGCCGGGCCCGGACCCGGCCATCCACGGGTGCGCCGCCCCCCCAAAACATGGATGCCCGGATCAAGTCCGGGCATGACGACATAAACTGATTGCGTCAATTCGGACGAATTGACCGACCCGGTGATGTCGGCTTGCGGGTGCGTGAGGTTCAGGGTGTCCGCCCGGCGGCACGCGCCGGGATCAGTAGATCTTTCACCCGATGGGCAGCTTGTTGCCGACCAACAGCCGGGCGACGTTCGTCGTGCGGCTGTCCGGCACTTTCCAGGAAACCTGGTTGCCCGAGATTGTCGGCTTGAAGCACATCTCGGTCCGGGCGCCCTCCCGGTCCTTCAGGCACACCTCGCCGGCGTCGCTCACCTTGAAGCTGCCGTCGGTGAAGGTGCACGGCACGTACCGGTCGAAATTGCCGAAACGGCCGAAATAGATGGTCGTCTCGAGCCCGGAGACTTCGTCGGTGTAGATGATCGAATTGTTGGTCAGCAGCTTCTCGATGGAACGCTCATCGCCGGGCCCGTCGGCCATCGCAGACCCGGCGCCGGCGACGAGGACAATCGCGGCCGACACCACAATTCCAACCAATTTCCGGACCATGCGCGCCTCCCGACGGGAGCTTAACCCGGATGGATTCGGATGAAAACAGACTTGAAGGAGCCGGGCCTCAACCCGGATCAAACGCCGACCGGCGAGTTGCCCCGAAATTATCCACAGGGTAATGCCCTGAAATTAGGGTCTTTATCCACAGTTCATGACATTTCTGAGTAATTCACAGCAATAACGCGTATATTAGTCCCATGCATTGGATCATCGCCATATTGATGGCCGTCGGTCCGTTCGAGGGAGACGTGACCACCGCAACCGGCTACGCCATCGAAGAGGGTGCGCCGGTCTTCGCCGCCAAGACGGAATGCATGCGCACCGCCGCCATGGCCAACGGCATGGAACGGGCGCGCCGGACCCGCCCGCCCAAGGGCGCCACGGGCGAGACCTTACAGCTCTGGCTGGTCGGGAGCGGGTTTTACAAACGGGTCGCGGTGTGCGTCCCCAACGACGCCATCGGCATCGACTATCTGGAAAACCTGATCCGCCACGAAGCCGACCTCAAGGAATGGGGCCTCGGCGACGAATTCGCCGCGGTGACGAAGCAGGGGCTGCGGTAGGCGCCCTTACGTTTTGCCGCGTTAGCTGGAGCAATCGTAATTGCAGGCGCCCGCTTGGACTTTGTTCGTCATTTGATCCAGTCACGTCACATGCTATATGGGATTCAGGAGATTGATCGTGTCGAGCAGGGTTTCCAAAATTCCTGAGAATCAGACTAAGCAGGCCGCATCAGTAGCCTCGAAAGTGCTGCGTGATTCCAAATCCACCAAAAAGGCCAAATCGTTGGCCGCATCTGCGCTGACCCAGCGAAAGGAGGTCAAAAAGGGCGGCGCGGCTTATGTGATTCGATCTGACAAACATGAGCGATCGTTGGTCGCAAACACCGCCTCGGTCCAATCGGTCAACGAGGGTACCGAGAAATACGATAAGGCCCTAAGAAGGCTTGCCAAAAAGTAGGCCCCATTTCCGAGTTACTCTCAGTGACGTCATTCACGCACACGAAATGGCGATGCGAATTGGCGGACGAAATGGAATTCGTGATATTTCGCTCATCGAGTCGGCGGTTGGCCGCCCGTACACCGGATATTATCGACGGATGTCCGAGAAGGCGGCGGCATTGCTCCACTCATTGGTGCTGAATCACGGCTTTATCGATGGCAACAAGCGAACCGCTCTATTGTCACTCCACTTACTTTTGGATCGTAGCGGATACGAAATCACCCCCCGTAGAGGGGTTGATGTTCAGGTTGAACTGGAAGAGCTGATCCTGGGCATTGTCGACCATTCGATAGGCTTCAAAGAGCTGGTTGAGTGGATGGAAAAAAGAGTGCGGTAGGCGCCCTTGAATCCCATCAGGCGTAGCCTTTCGCCTTCGCCTCCCGGCGGCGTTCGTGGAGGATGTACTCCGTATAGCCGTTGGGCTGCTCGCGGCCCTTGAAGATCAAATCGCACGCCGCCTGATAGCCGACCGAGCCGTCGAAGTTCCCGGACATGGGCCGGTAGGCCGGGTCGCCCTCGTTCTGGCGGTCGACGACGGCGGCCATCTTCTCCAGCGACGCCCGGACCTGATCCTCGGTGCAAACGCCGTGATGCAGCCAGTTGGCGAGATGCTGCGACGAAATTCTGAGGGTCGCCCGGTCTTCCATCAGGCCCACATCCTTGATGTCCGGCACCTTGGAACAGCCGACGCCCTGCTCGACCCAGCGAACGACATAGCCGAGGATGCCCTGGCAGTTGTTGTCGAGTTCCTCCCGCACCTCTTCATCGGACAGGTTCCGCCCGCCGAGCAGCGGCACGGTCAGGATGTCGTCGAGGCCGGCCCGGCTCCGGCCCGCCAGTTCATCCTGCCGGGCGGCGACGCCGACCTTGTGGTAGTGAATGGCGTGCAGCGTGGCGGCCGTCGGGGACGGGACCCAGGCCGTGTTGGCGCCGGCCATCGGATGGCCGATCTTGGCGTCCATCATCGCCGCCATCTCGTCCGGCATGGCCCACATGCCCTTGCCGATCTGGGCCGAGCCCTTGAAGCCGGTCTCGAGACCGATGTCCACGTTCCAGTCCTCGTAAGCCGCGATCCACGGCTCGCCCCGGATGTCGTTCTTCTTGAGGAACGGCCCGGCCTCCATGGAGGTGTGGATTTCGTCGCCCGTGCGGTCGAGGAAGCCGGTGTTGATGAACACCACCCGGTCCCTGGCCTCGCGAATGCATTCCTTGAGGTTGATGGTGGTGCGCCGCTCCTCGTCCATGATGCCCACCTTCATGGTGTCGGCATCGAGCCCGAGGGCCTGCTCGACCCGTCCGAACAGCTCGCAGGTGAAGGCGACCTCTTCGGGCCCATGCATCTTCGGCTTCACGATATAGAGCGAGCCGGTACGGCTGTTCCGCACGCCGCCGGTCCGCTTGAGATCGTGAATGCCGATCAGGCCGGTGACCATGGCATCGACGATACCCTCCGGCACCTCTTCGCCGCCGGCGGTCACGGCGTCGGTGTACATGTGGTGCCCGACGTTCCGAAACAGCAGCAGCGAGCGCCCGGGCAGCGTCACCTCGCCGCCATCGGCCCCGGTGTAGGTGCGGTCCGGCTCCAGCCGCCGGGTCATGGCCTTGCCGCCCTTGTCGAATGTGTCCTCCAGGTCGCCCTTGATCAGGCCCAGCAAATTGCCGTAGGCCAACGCCTTGTCCTCGGCATCGACGGCCGAAATGGAGTCTTCCAGATCCTGGATCGTGGTGATGGCGGCTTCGAGCACCACGTCCCTGGTGCCCGCCGGGTGATCCTTGCCGATGGCGTCGTCCCGGTCGATCCGGACCTCGATGTGCAGTCCGTTGTTCTTGAGCAGCACGGCGCCGGGATTTGCCGCATCGCCCCGGTAGCCGGCGAACTGGGACGGATCCCTGAGCGCGGACCCGCCGACGCTGAGCGCGCCGTCGGCGATTTCGTAGCCGGACGCCGTCAGGTGGCTGCCGCTCTCCAGCGGCACGGCCTCGTCGAGGAAGGCGCCGGCATAGGCGATGACCTTCTCGCCGCGGACGGGATTGTAGCCGGAACCCCTCTCCGCGCCGCCGTCCTCGGGGATGACGTCGGTGCCGTAAAGGGCGTCATAGAGGCTGCCCCAGCGCGCGTTCGCGGCGTTCAAGGCATAGCGGGCGATGGTCACCGGGACCACGAGCTGCGGGCCCGCCACTTCGGCGATTTCCGGGTCGACATTGGACGTCGCGATCCTGAAATCGCCGCCTTCCGGCAGCAGATAGCCGATTTCCTTCAGGAAGGCGGTGTATTCCTCCGGGTCGATGTCCCGGCCCTTGCGCGCCGAATGCCAATCGTCGATTTTGGCCTGCATGCCGTCCCGTTTGTCGAGCAGCGCCCGGTTCTTCGGCGCGAGGTCGGCAATGAGCGTTTCCAGCGCCGACCAGAAATCCGCCGGGTCGACCCCGGTGCCGGGCGCAATCCGCGTCTCCACCAGGTCATGCAAAACTCGGGCGATGTCGAGCCCGCCCTTTTCTACTCTGTCGCTCATTTTGGGCCTCGAAGGTCTGGAAAATTCATCCGGCTGCCGGCGCCGCTCTTCTCGGGTTTCCGTCCATCGGCGGCTTCGCGGGCGCGGCAGTTAAGCATTTCGCCCGGGCCAAGAAAAGGCCCGGGGGTGCGCTACTTGGCGGCGCTGATCAGCCAGTCGGCAATGCGCTCGAGGACCGCGGGGGAGATCGTCTCCGAGATTGTCGCATACTCCCGGGGGTCACCGGTCTCCGAGGTCTGGAACAGATGGTTGGCGTCCGGCACGACTTCCACGCGAGCCGCGGGATTGGCTGAAAACGCCGCGCGCGCGGCGGCCGCGTTCGGCTCCGCCAGGACCTGAAGGTCGGTCTCGCCAAACAAGGCCAGCACCGGCAGACGGAGCCGCGAGAGCGTCGGACGGGGATCGAATGCCAGGAAATGACGCACCCACCCGGAAGACAAAAATGCGGCCTGCGCTTCCGCCCACTGCCGGCTCTCTCCCTCGCGCGCCCTGATATCCTCGACGGCGTCCGTCAGCGCGGTTTGATCGAAGGGATCGGCCGTCGCCAGGGCAATCAGCCGAGCGACGTCGCGGTCGTTTCGCGCAATATGGGCGGCGTCTTTGCCGATCACCTCCAGTTGGGCGCCTATCTGCTGCCGAAGAACCTGATCGCCGGGCAATGCAATGCCCGCAAGCATTACGAGGAATGCGAGATCGCCGTGCCGGGCGGCGACGATCGTCCCGATCGTCGCCCCTTCGCTGTGGCCCAGAATTCCGACACGGGACGGGTCGACATCCTGGCGGCCGAGTAAAAAGTCGACGCCTGCGCGGGCATCGCCGGCAAAATCCACTGTCGTTCCGCGATGCTCTCCCGTGGATTTCCCAACTCCCCGATCATCGTAGCGGAGCACGAGGTAGCCCCGGTCCGACAGGAATTCCGCGATCACCTTGAACGGCTTGTGCCCGAATACGGTTTCGTCCCGGTCCTGCGGTCCCGAGCCGGTCACCAATAGAACAGCGGGAAATGGGCCCTCGCGATCAGGCTTTGTGATCGTACCGGCCAGGACGAGCCTCGCGCTCTCATTTTTGATGGAAACGAATTCCTCTGCCAACGCGTTTGCTCTGACGGATTGAGACTGAGAAAAGATCAGAACCGCGAAGATCGCGGGAAGGATGGCGGTGAGTTTCATAAACCGGATTTCTGAAATCATTCGCCCTTGGATATTGGGAATGCCTACTCCCGGTAGCCCGGCGCCACTTCGTCCAACAGCCTGAGCATCGCCGGCCAGTCGTCCTGGCCGCGGCCCTTCTGGTGGGCCTCTTCCTGCTTCGCGGTCTTGCGGGAGATCTCGTCGGACGGCGCCACCACTTCGGCGCCCGACGCCATCACCCTTAGCTGAATATCACAGGCGTCGATCAAGTGTTTCATGGTGATGTAGGCGTGGCGGGGCGTTTCTCCGACGGTGGTCGCGCCATGGCTGCGCATCAACAGCGCCCGCTTGCCGCCCAGCGCGGCGACTATCTTGCCGCGCTCGTCGGCGTCCTCGGTAATGCCGTTGTAGTCGTGATACCCGACCTGACCGTGAAGGAAGGCCGACTGCTGGCTCAACGGTATCAGTCCGTCCTTCATCACCGAGACGGCGATGCAGGCCCCGGGATGAATATGCAGCACCGCCCCGACATCGGGCCGCGCCCGCTGGATCGCCGAGTGCAGCACAAAGCCCGGCCGGTTCACACCGGCGCTTTCGTCGAGTTCGCCCGTCATGCCGACCTTGACCAGGTTGGATGCCGTCACCTCGCGCCACAACAGGGGATGCGCCTTGATGAGAAAGTGGTCCGGCTCGCCGGGCACCCGCATGGAGGCGTGGTTGTAGATGCCCGAGTTCCAGCCGTTGATCTCGACCAGCCGATAGAGACCGGCCAGATCGACCCTCGCCTCCCACTCCTCCTCGGAGACCTTGTCCCGCAAGGATGTTACGTCGCGCAGTTGAACGACATTGCTCGCCCGGCCGCCGGCCATGTGCTGCCCCCCGAATGGCATTGCGTTCCGATAAACATACACGGAGAAAGCGGGTGGCGTGAAGTCCGGACGGCGCCCGGTGGCGCGCGCAGGCGCTTTCCGCTATAGCTTGAGGCACAAGATACCACCCGGGGGGACATTCCATGGACACGGTTTACCAGGGCCTGACGGCGGACGAACTCGCGAAGCAGCTTGACGTCGAAAAAACGGTCGAGAGCGTCGACGCCTACCGCGAGAAAAACCTGCGGATGAGCGGGGACGCGCGCCTCTTGTTTCCCGACGCCCGCCTGGACGTCGCCTATGGCGGCGATGCGGAGCAGAAGCTGGATATTTTCGCGCCGCCGGCAGCCGACAGCCGGCCGGTGATGATCTACATTCACGGCGGCGGCTGGCGCAGCGGCTCCAAGGACGCCGCCTCGTTCATGGCCAAGGCGATGTGCGGCCGGGGGGTCGTCTGGGTTCCCATCGACTACGGCCTTGCCCCCGATTACCGGATCGACGCCATCGTCGATCATGTCCGTTCGGCCGTCGCCTGGGTCTACGATGAAATCGCCGGCCATGGCGGCGATCCCGGGCGGATCTACGTTTCGGGCAACTCGGCGGGCGGCCATTTGACCGGCGCCATCCTGATGCCGGGCTGGCACGGGGACTACGGCGTACCCGCCGACGTCGTCAAGGGCGCCTGCGCCATGTCGGGCGTATTCGACCTGGATTCCCTGCTGCTCGCCTCATACGGATACAACAACGAACTTCAACTGACGGCCAAGAGCGCCCGCGCCTATTCGCCCCAATACCATATGCCGGCGGAGGCGGGCCCGCTTATCGTCGCCGTCGGCGAGCCGGAACCGGACGAGTTCCGCCGCCAATCCGCGGCCTACGCCGCCGCCTGGACGGAAAGGGGCCTCGACGGCAAACATATGGAAATCCCGGACGCCAACCACTTCATGATGGGCCGGGAGCTGGGCAACCCCGAGGGCGATCTGTTCAACGAGGTGATGGACATGATCGGCGTGTAAGGCCGACCGGGCATGTCATGCCCGGGAACGCTGCCCGCCTCAGAACCGATATCGCAGCGACAGGCGCACGCCGTGGCCCCGGAGCCTCGCCCGGGTCGGCGCCAGATCGAGCGGCGTCGGCGGCCGGCTCCCGTCCCGCCGGACCACGCGGCCGGGACCCCGCGGCGTGCGGACCTCGCCAAGATCGCTGTAGCGCCAGGCCAGGTCAAGGGTCACGCGGTCGTCCAGCGCCATCGCCACTCCCGCCGTCGCCATCCATGCCGGCCCCGTCCTGCTCCCGCCCGGCACGATGGTGGCCGTGGCCGGGAAGGTCATCGTGGTCTCCCCTATCCGGGTATGCGCCGCGCCGATCCCGGCGCCGAGAAACGGCGCGAACGGGCCGGGCTTCGGCGCGCCGAGCGCGGCCAGGTCGACGAAGCCGGCCAGCATGGCCGACACCGACGACAGTTTTGCCGATACGTCCTGCCGCCGGTGCGGCGCGAGGAAATTGGTCCGGCCGTCGAACGTGTATCGCGGCCGGGTTTCGACCAGCGCCTCGAAGCGGAACGCCCCGGCCGCATAGCCGAGTCCGAGTTCGACCGCGGGCACCGTCCCGAATCCTCCCGCCGACCGGTAGGGCGCGCCGTCGCTGCCGCTCCCGCAGCCGTAGAGCGCGGCCGGAACGGTGCTGGAGCAATCC
>JAJECC010000016.1 GCA_022822205.1 Rhodospirillales bacterium
CGCTGATCGTCAGCTTTTTTCTCGAAGACATCGCGGGCGCCGTCGACCGGCGGCACTATCCGGCCCTGGGCCGGCCCCGGCATCAGGGAATCCCCGAGATCTTGTGGATCACCGTGAAATTCGCGCTGATCGCGGTCGCGCTCAACATATTGGCGCTGCCGGTCCTGCTCGCGCTGTTCTTCTCGCCCTTCTATCCCTTGGTCTTCTACGCCCTGAACGGCTATCTCCTGGGCCGGGAATATTTCGAACTCGTCGCCCACCGCCGGATGGACCCGGCGGCCGGAAAGGAGCTTCGCCGGGCGCGAAGCGGCGGCGTATTCGTCGCCGGCGTGATCGTGGCGTTCCTGCTGACCGTTCCGGTGATCAATCTGGTCGCGCCGGTTATCGGCGCGGCGGCCATGGTTCACCTGGTGGAACGCTGGCGGAGAGGATAGGTGAGCGGCCATCGTTCATACTTGGGTTCATGCCTGGCCGTGGCGGCCGTCCTCATGCTGGCCGGCTGCGCCGGTGCCGCAAACCCCTTTAACGTCGCCGCGACAAAGCAATCGCCGCCCCCGGGCCCCGCCGCCGCCCGGCAGACCGGCCCGGCCCCGGCCCAAAACCCGGCGCGAAACCCGGAACCGGCGGCGCCCCGTGCGGCCCTCAACGTCGATGTGCCCCAGGATGTGTCCCGGGATTTGTCCCGGGCCGCCCTCCCGCCGGCGCCGCCCATCTCGCTCACCGACCTCGGGGCGCGGATCAGGGGCATGGAAAAGACCGCCATCGCGCGGCTGCTCGGCGAGCCAAGCTTCATCCGCCGGGACGATCCCGCGGAGATATGGCAGTACCGGGGCGAGCGCTGCATCCTCGACATATTCATGTACAAGGATGGAAAGTCGTTCGCCGCGGCCCATGTGGCGCTTCGTTCCCGCACCGTCGAGCGCCCCGCCGACGAAGCGTGCTACGCCGACATCTTCGCCCGCAAAAAATCCGGCTGAGCGCGGCCGGATAAAATGATTGCGTCATGTAAGGTCAATTCGCTCCGAATTGACCGACCCGGCGCAAGTCCGGGGTATCCAGATTTCCAGTTCCTGAACCACAGAGACAGTGAGACGGTGAGGAGCGCAGGGTGAGGCATAAAATGACTGCGTCATGGCCGGGCCCGGACCCGGCCATCCACGTGGATCGTGCACCGCCAAGGCGTGGATGCCCGGATCAAGTCCGGGCATGACGATGTGCGGGGTCCGGACCCTAACGCATTGGCGAATAGGCGGCCGGCAGCATAATCATGTTTACCTGGTGGCGGATGGTGCCCCGCGGGTCTTTTGCCGGAACCACGACGCTGGGCGGCCAGATACGGTCGGCGACCGTCTCGCGGCGAATGCGGGCGCGTTCGTTGAGATCGGCGTAGGGCCAGAGGTGAACGAGTTTGTGCATGCCGCCGAGCTCGCTATAGAGGAGAGCGGCGCATCTCGAGCGCTCCCGGCGCGCCGGCAGGGCCGCGCGCCAGGCAGCGGCCAAATCGTCGTACGTGCCCGGGATAATGTCGTAGATTCGCATCTCGTAGACCGCGCCGAACTCGCCGGCCTCGACGGGCGGCGAAAACGGGAACGGAGCATAAATCTCGGATGTCGCGCCGACGACGAGGTCGGTGAGATCGTCCGGCCATTCGCCATCCTTCCCGGCGGCGGCGACGATCCGTTCCCGCTCGCCCAGCGACTCGTACGGCCAGATTTGAATCACCTGATTGAGGGTGCCGATATCGGTGAACCAGCAGCCGATCAACTCCGAGTGATTGCGCCGGCGCGCCGCATAGACCGGCTCGTAGAGCTCGAGAAATTTCGGCGCCTGGTTGGGTTTAACCGTGTAGGTGATGATTTCGTAAATCAATGCCGCCTCCCCGTTTCCGTCATGATGGTGGATGGCCCGTCGATCGGCAAGATCAAGCCGCCCGGCGCCGCCGGGTGGTTGTGCGGGTGGCATCGGTTTTCTATGGTGCCCGCCGTTTTAATCGATTTCATTTCGGAAAATTCATCAGGAGGCAAACGTGGCCACTATTCCGGCAGCACTTCACGAATACATCAATACGGCTTTTCCGGCGAATGTGTGCCTGACCGGCGTCGTCCTGGAGGACGGTTTCGCCCAGATCAGTCCGCGGGGCAGCATGCAGGTCTTCGACGACGGGACGCTTGCCTATTGGGCGCGGGGCGGCGGCAAGTCGGCCGAAGCAATTGCCGACGGCACCAAGATCACCGTCTATTACCGCAATCCCGAGCTGGGCGGCCGCGGCGGCGGCAACGGCATGCTCCCGGCCGGCGGCATTGCACGGTTTTACGGTACCGCCGAGATCCACAAGGACGGCGATGCCTACGAGCAGGTCTGGGACAACATGGTCCAGCAGGAACGGGACAACGATGCCGACAAGGGCGGCTACGCCGTCTTGATCCGGCTCGAAAAGGTGCTGGACCTCAGAGGGCAGGACCTGCCCGCCGAGTTGGCGCCCAAGGGCTGATCATATCGGGGCCGCGGGCCTGATTGACGGAGCGTGCGCACGCTAACGGTTGGGCGCGGCGGCCCGCTCCACGTTCGGATATACGACGGCAAGCGTCACGGCGCGGGCGGCCATGAAGATGGTGAAGGCCAGCCAGAGGCCGTGGTTGCCGAGCACGGGCTGCAGGGCGAAAACGGCCGCGAGGTAAATGGCCAGTGAAATGATCATGCCGTTCCGCATTTCGGCGGTCCGGGTGGCGCCGATGAATACCCCGTCCAGCGTAAACGACCAGACCGAGACGATCGGCGATATGATGACCCAGACCAGGAACTCGCCGGACAACGCCCTGACCGCTTCCAAATTCGTCAGCCAGCCGATAATCACGGGTCCGCCGGCGGCATAGACCAGCGTATATGCGGCCGCGATGATGGCGGCCCAGAGCCCGCAGATTTTCACCGCCAGCCGCAGGGTGCGCCGGTCCTTGGCGCCGACCGCCCCGCCGACCAGGGCCTCGGCGGCATGGGCGAATCCGTCGAGCCCGAAGGACAGAAATTGCTGGAACTGCATCAAGACGGCGTTGGCGGCCAGGGTGTCGTCGCCCAGTTTGGCGCCGCGCGCGGTGAAGAACGCGAAGGCGAACATCAAGCACGCCGTCCGGATGAAGATATCCCTGTTGACGGCGACCAGTTGCCGGATTTTGTCGGCGTCCCGGAGGTTCATCCCCCGCCACGAGCCCGGGATGCGCCGAAGCTCGCGCCGCACCATGAGGACGCCCAGCGCCAGCGCGGTGAATTCGGCGATCACGGTCGCGGCGGCGACCCCGGCGACGTCCCATTCGAGCCCCAATACGAACCAAAGATCCAATATGATGTTCAGTCCGTTCATGAACACCTGAAGGATCATCACGGCCCGGGTGTTCTGGACGCCGATAAACCAGCCGACGATGGCATAGTTCACGAAGACCGCAGGCGCGCTCCAGATGCGAATGAAGAAATAGGTTTCGGCGAGGTCCTCGACCTGGCCGCTGGCCTCGAAGAGGGCGAGCCCGATCCGCGCGATCGGCCATTGGAGCAGCAGGATCGCGGCGCCGAGCCCCACGCCCAGCAGGCCGGCCCGCGCCAGTACGACGCGAATTTCCAATCCGTTCCCGGCGCCATATGTCTGGGCGGCGAGACCCGCCGTGCCCATGCGCAAGAACCCGAAGCCCCAGAAGATGAAATGGACGATCGTCGCGCCGACGGCCACGGCGCCAAGGTAGAACGCCTCCGGCAGGTGCCCCATCACCGCCGTATCGACCGCACCCAGCAGCGGGACCGACAGGTTGGCGAGCATGATGGGGCCGGTGAGCCGCCAGACCCGGCGATTGAGGGCGCGCGCGTCCATCGGTTCGGAGCCTGGGGCCGGGGTGCTCATCCGCGCACCTTACGGTGTGACGTCGGGATGTCGAGCCGCCGATTGGGGTTGGACGGTCCCGGCGGTTTGACTAACCTATGCGCCTCGCCGGGGAGCCGAAATGACCGAAACCGCATCGCAGGGCAAATACGGGACGTTGTATGGCGCAGCGCCGGGACGCCTGAACCCATGACCGGGATCGCCACCCGCGCCGATGCCGAACGGCTGGATGCCGGCGATCCGCTCGGCCGGTTCAAGGACGCGTTCGATTTGCCGGATGGCGTGATCTATCTCGACGGCAATTCCCTCGGTCCGCTTCCCAAGGCGACGCCCGCGCGCCTGGAGGAAGTGGCGCGAAGGGAGTGGGGCGGCGATCTGATCAAATCCTGGGACAAGCATGGCTGGATGGACTACGCCAACCGGCTCGGCGACAAGATTGCCGGGCTGATCGGCGCGGGTGACGGAGAGGTGGTGGTTGCCGACAGCACCTCGGTCAATCTTTACAAGGTTCTCTCGGCGGCGCTCCGGATGCGGCCGGGACGGACGAAGATCGTTTCCGAAATCGGCAATTTCCCCACCGACCTTTACATTGCCCAGGGGCTGACCGGCGCGGATTCCGGCCGCGAACTTCTTATGGCCGAAAAGGCCGGCATCGTCCCGGCCATCGACGGCGATACCGCCGTCGTCAGTCTGACCCAGGTGGATTACCGGACCGGCGAGATGCACGACATGGCCGCCATGACCGAGGCCGCCCATGCGGCGGGCGCGATCATGGTTTGGGACCTGTCGCACAGCGCGGGCGCGGTGCCGGTCGGCCTCAATGCCGCGAACGCCGACATGGCAGTGGGATGCGGCTACAAGTATCTCAATGGCGGCCCCGGCGCGCCGGCATTCCTGTTTGTCGCCGAGCGCCACCAGAATTCCTTTGAACAGCCGCTTTCCGGCTGGATCGGCCATGCCAGGCCGTTCGATTTTCTGCCGGATTATGAACCGGCGGACGGCGTCAGCCGCTATCTCTGCGGAACGCCGGGGATCATCGCCATGGCCGCCCTCGAAGTGGGCGTCGATCTGATGGCCGAGGCCGACATGAGCGCGATCCGCAGGAAATCCATCCGGCTCTCCGAGTTGTTTATCGAGCGGGTGGAGGCGACCTGCGGCGAGTACGGCCTGGAGCTGATATCACCCCGTTCTCCGGAAATTCGCGGCAGCCAGGCGGGTTTCACCCATTCAAACGGCTACCCGGTCATGCAGGCGCTGATCGAGCGCGGCGTCATCGGGGACTTTCGGGCGCCCGATATCCTGCGCTTCGGGTTCACGCCGCTCTATCTCGGTTTCGCCGACGTCTGGGACGCGGTCGAGATTCTGCGCGACGTGCTGGCCTCGGGAGTCTGGACCGGGGAGAAATACAGCCGCCGCGGCATGGTGACCTAGAGTCCGGACTCAATTGAGCCGGGCGGGGAGGGTTACAGCTTGGTCCGGACCTGCCAAAGTTCGGGGAAGAAGTAGAAATCGAGGGCGTGCTTCAGATAGCCGACGCCCGCGGTGCCGCCGGTGCCGGTCTTGAATCCGATGATCCGCTCGACGGTCTTCATATGCCGGAAACGCCATTGCTGAAACCAGTCTTCCAGATCCACCAGTTTTTCGGCCAGCTCGTACTCTTCCCAATGTTCCCCGGGCGCCCGGTAGATTTCCATCCACACCCGCTGAACGCTCTCGTCGGCGGCATAGGGCTTCCGCCAGTCCCGCTTCAGGCACGACGGGTCGATCCCGAAGCCGCGGCGATGGAGGAGGGCGATGACCTCGTCGTAGAGCGACGGGCTGTTCAGAACGCTTTCGAGGCCGCCCAGGATTTCCGGATCGTGGCGGTGGGGCTCGATCATCTTCGCGTGGCGGTTCCCGAGCAGGAACTCGATGGTCCGGTATTGATGGGACTGAAACCCCGACGAATGGCCGAGTTCGTCCCGGAAGGTCAGATATTCCGTCGGCGTCAAAGTGGACAGGACATCCCATTGCTGGATGAGCTGCGCCTGAATCCGCGAAACCCGGGCCAGCATCTTGAAGGCGGGTTGCGGGTCGTCCCGGCGGATATTCTCCATTGCCGCGCCCAGTTCATGGATGATGAGTTTCATCCATAGCTCGGCGGTCTGATGCATGATGATGAACAACATCTCGTCGTGGCGCGTGGTGAGCGCGTTCTGGGCGCCGAGCAGCTTGGGCAGGGCGAGATAGTCGCCATAGCTCATATCTTCGCTGAAATCCGTATGAGCGCCCTCGGCGATTTGCGCCTGATCGGGATCGTCTTCGGTCATGACATCACCTGTTCCGTGAACCATTCGAATTGGCGGTTGCGTTCGGCGAAACGGTCATCCGCCATCGGGTTTGACCTCCGCGAAGGACGCCGCGATCCGCGTCACCTTCCACCCGAGTCCCTGGCGCCGCAGCCGAATGTCCATGGGTACGCCGTCGTGTTTCAGGTTCAACCGGAATTCAAATAAACCGGTGAAGAAAGCATAACCGGTTTTTTCGAAAATTCCCGGAACATCAGGAAGATCGAATTTCGCGGGCGCCGGGCCGCCGGCCCCAGCCGGGGACGGCTTTGGCATGCATTTGGCGGCGATGGCCCCGGCATCGCCCAATCCCACGTTTCGGCCGATGCACGCCAGAATTCGCGGCCGGTGGAACAGAAGAATGAGGGCGTCGGGCGTGGCGAGGCGCTCGGCGAGCGGCCGGCCGACATTGCTGTTTTCGAAAGACAGGCTGACGCCGAGCCGCCCGCCGGCAATGGAAATCCGCCTCGAAGCCTGCCGGCGGAGAAACCGGATGACGTCGAGCTCGAATCCCTCCCTGACCGAGGGCCAGTCGACCATGCGTTCCACGGCCGAGCGGTCTTCCGCCTTCAACGCCAGCCACAATCGGGTCAGCGTGCCATAGGGCCAGACCAGGTACAGCAGGGCGAAAAAGACGATGAGCCCGAAAAGGATGCGATTGAGCCGGCTGCCCGGGGGTCGTGATGCGGCCATGGCCGGTCCTCACCCGTGAATATGAGCCGCCATCCGGCGGCGCAGGTCGCGGTCCGGCATCTCGCCGACGCCGGCACGCAGGTTGTCCAGCATATGATCCGGGTTGCCGGTGGCGGGTATCACGCAGGTGATTGCCGGATCGGCCAGCAGGTATTTGAGGAAATACTCGGACCAGCTCCGGCATCCGATCTCGGCCGCGAAATCGGGCAGCGGGCCCCTGGCGCGGTGAAGCAGGCCTCCTTGCTCCAGCGGCCGGTTCACCATCGTCGCCACGCCTAAGTCGGCGCATTGCGCGAGGAAGCCGTTTTCGGCCCCGCGGTCGACGATGGAATAGGGGAACTGAACGAAATCGATCCCGCCTTGTTTCAGGTATCCCATCAGCTCTCCCAATGCCGAGGAGGTGTAGTGCGTGATCCCGATATAGCGGATGCGGCCTTCCGCTTTCCAGCCGCGCAGGGTGTCCAGGTGATCGTCGCAGCCGACCAGGTTGTGCACCTGCATGAGGTCGACGCTGCCGGTCCGAAGTTTGGCCAGCGAGGCGGTCATCTTGCGAATTCCCTTCTCCTTGCCCCGGGTCCAGACCTTCGTGGCGATCCACGACTTCCCGCGGGCGTCCATTTGCTGGAGCAGTTCCCCGGCGACGCTCTCCGCCCTGCCGTACATGGGCGAGGAATCGATAACCGATCCGCCGGCGCCGAACAGGAGGTCGAGCACCTCCGTCAGGCTCGTCCGCTTGCGCGGGGAGAGGCGGGTATCGAAGGATCGGTACGTGCCGAGCCCGACGACGCCGATCTCCTCGCCGGACGACGGAATCCGGCGGGTCAGCATCCGTTCACCGGGCATATGCGCCGCTTTTCCGATCGGGAAACCGGCCGGCGCCGGTCATCAACACTGTCGGCATGGAAGCGTAACCTGTGGTCCAACTCTCGGATCGGGTATTCTAGGCCGATGACGGGAGTGTGGGGAGAAAGATTGCGCCGCGGATTCCGGCGGCCGCCCGGCGAGATCGCCCGCCGTTTGGGCTACGAATTGTCGGCGCAGACGGAACGCTGGCGCCGCCCGCCCGCGGCGGACGCCGATGGATCGCGGTTTGCCCGGCTGTTTGGCGACCAGAGCCTTGCTGGTCTCGTTGAACGGGTTGCCGGATATCCCCATGCCGCCTGGACCGGCGGGATCGATCCCGCGGACTACGAGGAATCCTGCCCCGGCGACGCCGCGCGAATCCGGGAATTGGCCGCCCGGGCCCGCCGCCATGAAGTTAATCTCCTGGGTTCGGGACCGGTCGGGCTCGGCCGGCAAATCGACTGGCAGCGGGACATCAGAAACGGCGTCGCCTGGCCGCTCGGCTTCTTTCGGGACATCGATATTCTGGATCGGGGCCGCCGCTCCGACATCAAGCTGCCGTGGGAACTCTCGCGGCTGCAATGGCTGATCCCCGTCGGCCAGTCTTACCTTTTGGATGGAGGCGACGAAGACGCCGCCGCCGTCCGGGCGGTGATCGAGGACTGGGTCCGGGAAAATCCCTACGCCCTGGGCGCAAACTGGGCCTCGACCATGGAAGCCGCCATGCGGATTTTTACCTGGACCTGGTTCTTCCACGTCTTCAAGGGCTCGGCCCCGTGGCGCGACGACGCATACCGGTTGAGGTTCCTGCGGGCCCTCTACCAGCACGCCGTGTTCGTCGAGCGCCACCTCGAAATCTTCGGCGGCGACGGAAATCACCTGACGGCGGATGCGGCGGCCCTCTGCGTGGCCGGCGGGTTTTTCGGCGGCGCCAAGGGCGGCCGGTGGATGGCGCGGGGGTGGGACATCCTGCTTCGGCTCTTGCCGGTTCAGGTGCCCGGGGACGGCGTCTGTTTCGAGGCGTCCGCCGGCTATCACCGTTTGGTGGCGGAGCTCTATTTCATCGCCGTTCGTACGCGGGCGCGCCTGGGCCTGGAGGTTCCGGATCGGGTCCACGAACGCCTCCAATTGATGGGGCGGTTCACCGCCGCCTGCACGGGACCCGACGACCGGGTGCCGGCATGGGGGGACGGGGATGACGGCCGGGTCTTGCCGTTCGGCCGGCAGGCCGTTCTCGATCACTCCTATCTGCCGGCGTTGGTGGGCGCCGGGGGCCGGCCGAGCGCCCCGGCCAATCCGGAACTCATTTGGTGGAACGGCCCGGATGCGGGCGGCGGCGGTCCCGACGCGGCGCCGGCAGCCGGGTCCGCCATATTCGAGCCGTCCGGGGTCGTCGTCCTCAAGGGGGAACGGGATCTGCTTTTCGCCGACGCGGGACCGGTGGGATTTCTCGGCCGCGGCGGCCACGGCCACAATGATTGCCTGTCCATCGAGCTTTGCCTCGACGGGTCGCGTCTGCTGAGCGATTCCGGCTCGTTCGTCTATACGGAATCGCCGGAACTCCGGGACAGATTCCGAGGCACCGGCGCTCACAGCACCCCGCAAATCGACGGCCTGGAGCAGAACCGGTTTGTCCCGGGCGAGCCGTTTCGGCTCGAGGATGACGTATCGCCCTCGATCGGCGGCTGGGCCCCGGGCGAGGTTGCGGATGCGGTCCGGCTCCGGCTGGAGGGATACGGGGCGCCGGACGCGGGTATCTCGATGGAAAGAGCGCTTGTCCTCGACAAGCAACGGCATCGGGCGCTGGTTCGCGATTCCTTCCTTGGACCGGGCGAGCATCATTTTCGCATTCCCTTTCATCTGGCCCCGGGCCTCGCGGTCAGGACCATGGACGACGGCCGGTGGCGGATCGAAGATGGAGACCGGGTCTTTACCGTTGCCTGCCTGGAGAGCGGCCGTTGGGCGGGCCGGCTGGAGGAGGGAGACCACTCGCCGTCCTACGGCGTTCGCGTCAAGCGCCCGGTCCTGGTCTTCGAACGGCGGGGCGGCCCGCAAACCTGCACCGTCATATTTTCTGCCGGTGACGTTCCGGCCGACGAGCTGACCGGGTGGGCGGCGGCGGTTGACGAGGGTTCGTGAGCCCGACCGGGTCACGGTACTCGGACTAACCTTGCCCCCTAACCGGGTCCATTTGCCGGGTTGGGAATTGGGCATCCGGGTCCACGAAGAAGGGAGCGGAGATGCCAAGGAAACGCTTTTCGGTAGTGCGTCAGTTTGATTTTGCTTAGCAATTTTACCAAACCTGTTCTTTGGGGTGGGGGTTATATAGTTAGCTTGCCACTGGTCATTTGAACGAGGTCGTACGCTTCTCCCATTTTGATTACTGCTTACATTTCGTAAGTCATCCTGCTACAGTCACCCTTGCAACGTTACACGGACCCGCTAAGTCGGGTCGCCCGCTGAATACAACAGCCCTAGACCCGGCATGGGGTAGCTCCTCACGCCCGGCGAATAGGCGGGACATCACTCATCCGTGTGACGTTGCAACGGCCCGGCACCCCGTCGGGCTGGCTTCTCGTTGGAAGGAGGTTGCCCGTGGCGGACGAAGTTAAACCGAAGAAAAAGTGGCACAAAGGTTGGTGGTATAAGCTACCGATCCTTGTTGTCGGCGTAGTACTCTTACTTTACGGCGTCGTGGGTGTGGGGGGAGGCGGAGGATCAATAACGACCTGTGAGGGCCTCGGTCCACAAATCGTGAAGCTGAGCAAGGAAAAAGCCACTCCTTTCAATCCGGCGATCTTAAAGCTCTACGAAATCACAGCGGTACCGAATAT
Source organism: Rhodospirillales bacterium (assembly GCA_022822205.1). Classification (GTDB taxonomy): domain Bacteria; phylum Pseudomonadota; class Alphaproteobacteria; order Rhodospirillales; family UBA2165; genus JAJDXO01. Next base: position 10,560 of record JAJECC010000016.1, read on the forward strand.
CGGGGACCGTTTTCTCAACTGTACTGCTAGAGCCAAGATGGCTCGTGGCGCTGAGAGGCAAATTGCATTTTATGCCACCCGCGATGCTGATGGTGATGAGTTCATCAGGTACGAATCAAAATGATGAGAACCGCAAAGCTGGTGTTTGCCGCGCTGGCGTTTGTCTCCGTGGCAGGATGTAAGCTGAACCTGACAACCCATCTTTATTCGAGCGATCTACGTGACATGATGGCTGGTACTACAGATATCACTGCACCGGCAACGATGGCTTTTGAAATTCCTAGTACCAAAAAATGCGATGAGTATACCGCCAAAATAAGCGAGATTGTGAAGGGCGTCCTGAAAGAATTCATTCCTAAGGGATGCCATGATGAGAATTTTGATTCGTTCCTGACGGCAGATACACAGATGCCGATCTTTAAGATGGCGGCAACGAACCAAGAATCAAAAATTGATGCTCTTTTCTCCATCGTTCTACGTGAGCAAGATGATTCGGAGAATAATATCGAAATAACCATTCTACTCGATACACAGAAATATGGTGTGCTTCTCAGCCGTATGAAGGAGGAGTTCAGTCAGACCATTAACCTGTCTAAATCCAAGGTGAAGTTGGTCCTCCATAATGATGAAAGGAACGATCTTATCTTCTCAGTGCGCGAGGCTTTTTTAAACTCCAAGCCAATCCATCACAAAGGAAGGACGTACAAGCTAGCGCGTCGCCACAAGGTCACTATTCAATTGTCTGACGTTGCAACCACATATCTAGCGAAAGAGGGAACCGCTAGAGGCTTCGTGTTAGGGAAGTTCGTTACGAATTAGTTGAGTCCGATAATGACTTTGATATTGCTTATGTCGTGTGACAGATAAAAATGCCCTGCCCCTGAACCTCAGATCTCCGTTTCGGGCCCGGCGAGGACGCGCCGCGCCTCGGCGGGTTCCGTCGGCTCCAGCCCGTGCCGTTCGCAAAAGCCGAGCAGGTCCGGTTCGTGCCCGAGGATGAAATCCAGCACCCCGACGAGAAATGCCGGTTCGGTGATGCCGTCGCGAATCTGGTCCGGGCTGCTGCCGGTAAGCGATATGAAGCGATCCCTTAAGGCGTCCTCCGAGACGACGAAGGCCGCCGCCCAAAGACCGATCGTTTCCCCTCTCTCAAGCGCCATCATTCTATTGTTTCGCCGCCCCTAGTTGGTATCGAAGATCGAACCGCCCCACCGCCGCCGCCACAGGCGTTCGCCGATATCGCATCCCGGCTTGTAGACGTACCCCGGGTTCAGCCTGATCTGCGCGCGGTGAAGCAAAGCGTGCGATTTGCCGCCATTGGCCGGCGGTGCGCCGCCGGCGATTTCGAAGATCAGTTTCCGGCGGATGGCGCGGGCAAAATCGGGGAAATCCTTGGCGACGACGAGAAAGGCGTTCGGCCCGCCGATGACGCAGCCGCGATAATAGTCGGCCAAATCCTTCAGGTTGAACCCACCGCCGAATCCGCCGCGCTGATTGACGATCGGCAGGCCATTAACGGTGATCCGCTTCTTGATCGCCGCATCCCGGGCTCGGGTGACCAGTATGCCGTCGTTATTCGGGCCGTCGCCGGCGACATCGATCACCCGGCGCCAGCCTTCATACCGGTTTTCCTCGAGTAATCTGACCGCGAAGGCGATGCCGTCGCTGATCGAGGTCCGCCGGCCGAAATTGAGCTCCGCCGACGTCAATTGGGCCGCGAAGGCCTCGGCCGCGGCCGGCCCGTCGATGATTGTCCAATCGATGACCAGCAGGGTCGATCCCTCGTTCGAGTAATCGATATAGGCGACGGCAATCTTCTTGCGGTATCCGCCCTGGATGGCCTCGATGACCGCCGGGTTGCGGATCGCCGCGGCAATACCCTCCCGCTGCAGGCGGGCCTCCATCACATCGATGCTGCGGGACACGTCGGTCGCAAGCACGAGTTCGAGATCGACGGGTTCGGCGCGAAGGGGCGCGGCCAGCCCGACGAACAGGATCACCAACCCAAGGATCGGGGGCGCCAGGCGGCGAGATAGCCCGGACCCGCCGCTCATCCGTGAAATCGCCGCGCCTTCGGGCATTTGGCCGTCAGCGCCCATCAATAAATCCCGCCCCTTGCATGCCGAATGTCCACCACACGGGTATCTTGCCGGAGTCTACACCGGCGCGAGGGCGCCGGGGCAAGATTTTGCAATTATGCGCCGGCCGGCGCCGCATGTTCCTCACGCCGCCGCGCCGGGGATAGGCCGAATGCCTCGGCCAAGAGTTCATACGACCGGCGCCGCGCCCCGGGGTCGTGGGTGATGGTCAGGACCATGATTTCATTCGTGCCGTAGGTCTCCGCCATGCCGGTTAGAATATCGCGGCATCGATCGGGATCCCCATAAAGGCTTCGCGACCGATTGGCCGCGATAAACCGGATTTCCCTGTCGGTATAGCCGAATTCCTCCGCTTCCTCGGGCGAGGGAAACGGCATGAATCCGCCCCGGATACGCTGGACCAGGCTCAGGTCGCGGCTCTTCGCCAACCGGGCCGCTTCAGCCTCGGTCTCGGCGCAGATGACGAACACGGCAAGGATCGTTCCCGGCGTGCGAACCAGTTCGGACGGCCGGAAATTTTGGCGGAATCCACGAATTATCGGCTCGCCGCCTTCAGGGGTGATGAACTGGGCGAAGGCGAAATTCAGCCCGAATTGCGCCGCCAGCAGGGCGCTTTGGTCGCTCGAGCCGAGGAGCCACAAATCCGGAAGCGTCGATGTCTTCGGGCTGACGTCGATGGCCGAGAAGGCCTCGGTCGGCGGCGGGGCATCGGTCAGGAACGCCATCATATCGGCGACGCGCGCCGGGAAATACTCGACGCCGATTGCCGATCCGTAGGCCAATGCCGCGGCGGTGATTTGATCCGAGCCCGGTGCGCGTCCGATACCCAGATCTATGCGTCCCGGATACAGGGCCTCCAGTACCCGGAAGGTTTCCGCCACCTTCAGCGGGCTATAGTGACTCAACATGACGCCGCCGGTGCCGACGCGGATATTCTCCGTTTCGCCGGCGATACGGGTGACCAGGATTTCCGGCGCGGGACCCGCCAATGAGGCCGTGGCATGGTGTTCGGCCAGCCAGTAGCGGGTGTATCCGAGCTCGTCGGCCCGCCCGGCGAGCTCGAGCGTTTCGTGAAGCGTCTCGACCCCGGTTCCGCCGGTCCGTATGGGCGACTGATCCAGGATGCTGAGGGCAATGGTTGGTGAAGCCGGCATGCGACCGGAGTATAGCCGCCGATTCCTTGATGGCGAGGGCGGGATGGGGTCCGGTTGTGCAATTCGCCGGCGCCCGTTATAGACATGGGATGCCGCGCGTTTTCAAACCGGTTGCATTGCTCCTGTTTCTCGTGGTTCTCGCCGCCTGCGAGAGGGAGGCGTACATCTTCATCCCGAACGAATTCGACCGCGGGCGCCCGGGGTTCGGGCGGGAATTGACGGATCGTTCGGAGCTGCAGATCTGCTACAACAACCAGACGATTACGCCGCAAGCGCTGCTCGGCATGGCGGCCAGGGAATGCGGCCGGTTCGGAAAACGGGCAGTTTTCAGCCATCATGAGTACGGGGAGTGCCCGTTGATGACGCCGGCGCGGGCTCATTTCCGGTGCGCCGCCTCCCCGGCAACGCCGTCACGCTGACCGATTCCCAGTAACCTATTGATGTGATAGGGTTTTGAGCCTCGCGGGATTTTCGGTCGGCATCGAGGCAGGTGCTTCAGGGTGCGGAGAGTGACGTCAGTGATGCAAGTCCTGGTGGCGGCCATCGCGGTCTATGGACTGCTGGTCGCGGCGCTTTATCTCGGCCAACGGAACCTGATCTATTTTCCAAGCTCGGCGCATCTCGATCCCCGCTCCTTCGGCGTCCCCGAGTTCGAGGTGGTGCGCCTCGAGACCGGCGACGGGTTGCCGCTCGCCGCTTGGTGGCACCCGCCGCGGGACGGCAACTGGACCCTGGTTCTTTTCCACGGCAATGCCGGTCACATCGGTCATCGGGCAAACAAGTTCGCGCCGTTTCTGCGTGAGGGGAGGGGCGTCCTTTTGGTCGAATATCGCGGATACGGGCCCAATCCGGGATATCCGACGGAGCAGGGCTTGTACGCCGACGCCGACGCCGCCATGTCGTTTGTTTCGAGGCGGGGAATCGAACCGCGGCGCATCGTCCTCTACGGCGAATCCCTGGGCACGGGTGTCGCCGTGGAGACCGCGGTCCGCCATTCGGTCGGCGCCTTGGTCCTCGAGGCGCCGTTCACCTCCATCCCGGATATGGCGCAGCTTCGGTTGCCGTTCGTCCCGGCCCGGTGGCTGGCCAAGGACCGCTTCGACTCGGCATCGAAGATCGGCGGGCTCAGGGTTCCCGTCATGGTCATCCACGGCGGCCATGACGGGACCATCCCGATCCGCGTCGGCCGGCGCTTGTTCGATCTGATCTCGGCCGAGAAGGAGTTCGTCCACCTGCCGGCGGCCGGTCACAACGATCTGTTCGATTTCGGCGCCCGGGAGCGCGCGGCGGATTTTATCGACCGGGTCATCGGCGATGGCGGCGAAACGTCGGGTTCATCGCAGGTGACAAACTAAAGAAAATCCCCCTCACACAGCTACGGCTAGGCTCGCTTCGCTCGCCAAGCCTCCGCATCCCACTCCTTCCGGGGGAGAGGGTGAACCAACAAGATTCAGGCCGCGGAGTTGTTCGTTTCGGTCAGTGACGCCAGGCGTTCCGGGGTGTCCACGTCGAACAGCACGCCGTCGTCCTCGACGATCACCTCATGGACCTTGTCGGCGTGGTCTTCCAACAGGTGGCGGGCGCCGACATCGCCGCTCAAATGCTGCATTTCACCAAAAAACTGCGCGCCCCAGAGTACCGGGTTGCCGCGCTTCCGGCCGTGAACCGGCACGCAAATGGCCCGGCCTTCCACGGGATCGAACGCCCGTATCAGGTCCCTGATGTGCCCGGCGGTGACCAGCGGCATGTCGCCGAGACAGACCACCGCCGCCGCAATGCCGTCAGGCAGCGCCGAAAGTCCGCTCCTCAACGACGTGCTCATACCGCCCGCATGGTCCGGGTTGTGCACCAGCGTCACCGGCAGGCCGGCGAGCGCCGCACCGACCTTCTCGGGTTCGTGGCCGGTTACGACGATCACATCCTTGCCGACGGCGTCCAGGACCGTTTCCACGACCCGCCGGACCATCGGCGCGCCGTCCACGTCGGCCAGCAGCTTGTTGGCCGGACCCATACGGCGGGAAGCGCCCGCGGCCAGGACGATTGCCGCCGTCCTGGTCTCCGGCGACGATGCCGCGGCGGAGGCCTCGGCGAGGTCGCGTTGCTGGCCGCGTTCGCTGATTTCCTTGAGCAGGCCGCCCGCCCCCATTCGCATGATGTCGGTGCCGGTTACCGGGAGGTCGGCGAGACAGCGCCACAGCACCCAGTCGAACCCGTTCAGTTTGGGGGACCGCGCGCAACCGGGCATCCCGATGACCGGCGCTTCGTCCCAATGTCCGACAAACAACAAATTCCCCGGATCGACGGGCATGCCGAAATGCTCGACCGTGCCGCCGGCCTCGACGACGGCGCCCGGGGCCACGTCTTCCCGGTCGACGGTCGCCGAGGCCCCGAAGATCAGGAACAAATCGGCCCCGCCGCGTTTCAACTCGTTGAGTGATCTGGTTACCTCGCCGCGGTCGTGGCCGCACCTGATCTCGCGGAAGATGCGGCTGCCGAAATCGGCCACCCGGCTTTCGGTGATTTCCAGGGTCTTGTCGAGGACGCTTTCCTTCAGCCCCGGGAGCCGCGTCTGGATGAGGCCGATCTTCTTGCTGCCGAATGGGCTCACCCCGATCAGTTGATCGGTTTCGTTGGCGACGGCGAGAACGGTTTCCAGGACTGCCCGCCTGACGGCAAAGGGAATGATCTTGATGGTGGCGACCATCTGGCCGGGCGCGACGACCTCGAAGGGTTCGAGCGTCGCCACCGTGACCGCTTCGTCGATCAGGTTCAGGCGGTCGAGCTTTTCCCGGTCCACGGCCAGCACGCCGTGTTCTTCGGCAATCAGGTTGCAGCGGCCGGTGAAGGCTTCGCCGGCCCGCAGGTTTCGTCCCGCCGCCAGCGCCCGGCAGACGGCCGCCGCCGCCTCATCCTCGGCAACGTCGTCGGCATCGAGCCTGGCGACGATGACCGATTCGATTCCGGCCTCCTGCAGGAGCGCGATGTCTTCCCCGCTCAGCAGCTGGCCTTTCTTGAGCTTGCGCCCGGGCAGCTTTGCCGAATGAGCGAGGAAGGCGCCTGCCGCCTCGCCGACCGGGATGGGCCCGAATTTCATTAGACGCCGGTCTTGCCGTGCTTGGCGGCGACGATCTCGGAGAGGATCGAAACGGCAATCTCGGAGGGTGATTTGGATCCGATATCCAGCCCGATGGGGGCGTGGATGCGGTCGATGTCCCCATCGGTGAACCCGGCTTCCCTGAGCCGCTCCACACGGGCGGCGTGGGTGCGTTTGCTGCCCAGCGCGCCGATATAGAAGGCATCCGATTTCAGCGCCCGGTCGAGGGCGGGATCGTCCAGCTTCGGATCGTGGGTCAGGGTAACGATCGCGGTCCGGCCGTCCGGCTTGATTTCATCCATGGCGTCGTCGGGCCACTCGTCGTTCAGGCTGACCTCCGGGAACCGGTCCACGGTGGCGAACGATCCGCGGGGGTCGACCACCGTTACGTCAAATCCGGCCAAAGCGGCCATCGGCACCAGTGACTGGGCGATATGGACCGCGCCGACGCACACCATCCTGAGCGGCGTATTGAACACCCGGACGAACAGGTTCCGGCCGCCGTCCTCGATGACCCGGCTGACGTCCGAGCGCAGCGCTTGGCGCACCTGCGAGACCACGTCGTCGGGCAATGCCAGGCCGCCGTCGACGCCGTCGGGACGGACCAGACTGCGTTCGCCGGTTTCGATATCGGTGACCGTGGCCACGGGGCGGTCGGCGATCAGCCGCTCCAGCATCTCCCGGTCGGCTTCCTTCTCCACCAATACCTTGATGTCGCCGCCGCAGGCGAGACCCACCTCCCACGCCTGTTCGTTGGTGACCCCGAATTCCAGGGTGCGCGGCTTGCCGTCCTCGATGGACTGCAGGGCCTCGCCGACCACCGCGCCCTCGATGCAGCCGCCCGACACGGAGCCCACGAAGGCGCCGTCGCCGTCGACCGCCAACTGGCTGCCGATCGGACGCGGCGACGAGCCCCAGGTCCCGATGACCGTCGCCAAGGCGACGGTCTTGCCGGACCCGAGCCAGTCGGTTGCCTGTTCCAGTACTTCGTCGGCTTCGCCCATCGCTTCCCCGCGATTATGACATCCGACCTAATTTAGGCAGCCAACGCCCGTTTCGCCATAACCGTGACCAGGTGCGCGCGGTACTCGGCGCTGGCGTGGATATCCTCGTTGAGGTCGTCGGCGGATACCTTGATGCCGGCGACCGCGTCCGGGGACCAGTTGGCGTTGAGCGCCTCTTCCATTTCCGGCACCCGGTAAACGCAGGCGCCGGCGCCGGTCACCGCCACCCGGGCGCCGTCCGCGGTCTTGGCGACGAACACCCCGACGATGGGATAACGGGAGGCCGGGTTCGGGAAATGCATATAGCCGGCGGCTTCGGGAACCGGGAACGAAACCCCGGTGATCAGTTCGCCCTCATCGAGCGCGGTCGTGAACATGCCCTCGAAGAAGTCGTCCGCGGCGATGGTCCGCTGGTCCGTGTGGATGGCCGCGTTGAGCGCCACCACGGCGGACGGATAGCTGGCCGCCGGGTCGTTGTTGGCCAGCGAGCCGCCGATGGTGCCCCGATTCCGGACCATGGGATCGCCGATGGTGCCGGCAAGATGGGCGAGGGCGGGAATCTTCGATCGCACCAGATCGGAGGTATTGACCGCATGGTGCACGGTCATCGCCTTGATCACCACATTGCCGCCGTCCTCGGAGATACCGCGAAGGTCGTCCAGGTCGCCGAGGTCGACCAGATCGGACGGCTGGTCGAGCCGCTGCTTGAGCACCGGCAGCAGGGTCATGCCGCCGGCCATGTAGCGCGCATCGTCGGCGCCGCCGAACTTGGACTTGGCGTCGTCGACCGACGCCGCTCTGTGATACTCGAAATCGTACATGGTGGTTCCCCTAGCCCCGCATCGTCTGTTGTGCGGCCAGAATGGCCTCGACGATGTTGTGGTATCCGGTGCAGCGGCAGAAATTGCCCTCGAGTCCGTGCCGGACCTCTTTTTCGCTCATGTTCGGATTGTCGTTCACCAGGCCGATGGCGCTCATCACCATGCCCGGCGTGCAGAACCCGCATTGCAGCGCGTGATGTTCGCGGAAGGCCTCCTGCATCGGATGCAGCTTGTCGCCGTCGGCCAGGCCTTCGATGGTGACCACATCGGCGCCGTCCACATGCGCCGCGAGCAGCGTGCAGGATTTCATGGCGCGGCCGTCCACGTGCACCGCGCAGGCGCCGCATTGGGTGGTATCGCAGCCGACGTGCGTTCCGGTCAGGCCGAGATGCTCCCGCAGGAACTGGACGAGGAGCGTCCGGCCCTCGACTTCTCCCGTGACCTCCTTGCCGTTGACGGTCATCTTTATGCTGTACGAAGACATCCGAGCTTCATCTCCCCTGGTGTGGTGCCGAGCCGGCGCAACCTCCCGGCATGCTTGGCGCGTATATTTGCAGAACGCCAAGGGCCGGGCAAATTTTTTTAAATCCCCGTCCGCAACGCGGATTTGGGAACCGGACCCCTATTTCGAGCGCACCGAAATCTCGCTATCGGC
>JAJECC010000173.1 GCA_022822205.1 Rhodospirillales bacterium
TGCGCCGTCACGTGGGCGGATATCCGGTGATTTCCATCGAGGACGGCATCCGCGCTACTCACGAGGCCTTCGTCCAACTGGCCCACGAGAACCGCATGCCGGAGCTGCCGGCGTAGCGCGCCCTCTCCGGACGACAATTCCTTCTCTGCGGACCGGTGTCGTTCCTCTCGCCGGCGCGGCGGATCAGAAAGTCGGCGCCGCTTGCCGGAATTTGGGCAAGTGGATGGGCATGGGCGGGGTCGGCAACAACGAGCTGATCTAAAATGGCCTTGCCCCCATTGAGTGGTCCACGGTCTAGGTTAGAGATTGACGCGGGCCTGAATCACGTTCGATTGGGAATGGAACCCACCATCGATTTCAAAAGCCCGAAATTTGCCGGATCCATTTCCAGCTCGCCCTCATTGAGCCGGCGGTCGACCTCGGTGACGGCTTCATTGCATGGCACCGGAATATTGTGTTCCTTGCCGGCCTTGGCCACCAATCCATTGATCAACGACATCTCGCTTTTTCGTCCTTTGATATGATCATGAATGGGGGCGGTGACGCTGTCCTTGCCCGTATGTTCCTGCAGCGTCCGCATAGCCTTAATCAACGTTTCGTCATTGGCCTCGGCAAACTCTTCGGCGCTTAACCCGAACACCGGCTCCAGTGAGTAGCCGAGGGCCTGGCCAACCGCCATGGACTCTCGGCCAAGCGCAACCGCCATATCGAACATACCGGGCAATTCGCGGGCGTCCCAATTCTTGAGCCCGGTGAGGCCGATGGGCCCCATGGTCATCGTGTTGGCAATGAGCTTTGTCCACTTGGCGCCCTCGATGTTGCCGGTGAGGGTTATGGTGGCGACGTTCTCCATGATCTCCTTGACCATTTCGAGCCGGGGCGTGAAGGAGCCGTCCAGTTCACCTATACCGAACCAGGTGCCTTTGCGGGTCGTATCCCGCTTGACGATTCCGGGGGTAAATATGTCGGCCGACAACTCCACCGCACAGCCGATGGTGCGTTCCGTTCCGACGACACTGGAGATCGTCTCGTTATTCATGCCATTCTGCAAACCGATGAACACACCGTCCTCTTTCAGGTGCGGTTCAATAAGCTGCGTGAGCCACCTGGTGTCGTAGGATTTGACCGCCAGGAAGACGACATCGAATTGAGGCGTATGTTCGGCAAGTTCGTGGAGGTGCCAGGCGGCAACCGGTATTTGGAGGCGCAAATCGGGCATTGTGATATCGAGGCCCTTTTCCTTCATCACCTCCACATGAGCGGGCCACTGATCGATGATCGTGACATCCAGCCCCGCGTCGGTCAGGTCGGCGCCCACTGAACTGCCAATGGCGCCCGCACCCAGAATGGCAATTTTCCTGTCTTCCATCTCTTCCCTCAGTTATGCATTCATCAGGACGGCGGCCCGGCCCGTTACCAGACCATTCTCCACACGCTGATGCAGTTTCTCCGCATCCTCGAGAGGACACGTTTCCGTCACGGTTGGCCAGAGTTCTCCCCGGGCCACAATCTCCAGCGCTTCCCGGACCTCCGAGCGCGTGGCGTAACGGCTTCCCAGAATCTCCCGCTCACCGCTCTTGATCCAATTGCCGGAGACGGGAAACACGTTGGACTGGCCGCCGCCTCCGAGGATTGCCAATCGTCCGCCTTTGCCGAGAGCCTTGGCGGCTTCTTCGAGGGTTTCATCGTTGGCGACGAAATCAATGATTACGTCAGCTCCCATTCCCCCGGTCGCGTCGAGCAGGGCTTCCGCCAGACCAACACTGGAGACGTCGATGGTTGTCCCCGCTCCGGCATCGCGGCATGCCTCGAACTTCTCGGAAAGAATATCGGCGGCGATGACCCGGGCCCCGGCCCAGGCCGCGACCGAGATCATCTGAATGCCGAGTCCGCCACCGGCGCCGATCACCGCCACCGTGTCGCGCTCGGAGATGCGGGCCTTGCGGACCAACTTTACGGGCGTGGCGATAGCATCCGTTACAACGCCGATCTCGGCCGGGTATTTTCGGTACTCCAAACTCTCGGGCAGTTTGATGAACGAGTTGGCCGGCAGCTTAATGTATTCCGCATAGCCGCCGTCCACGTCTCGGCCGACATTTCCGGCCAAGTTGTCGCAGAGGGTTTCCCGGTCGGCCCGGCACCATGTGCAATCACCGCAGGTCAGGTAGTAGTAGGCCGTTACGGCATCACCTACCTTCAGGTCCGACACGTCCGTGCCGGTTTCCACGATTTCGCCGGTTATTTCGTGTCCGATTATTCGGGGGTAGTCGACTTTCATTCGGCCCGCCCGCATGTGCTGGATGGTGAGGCCTGCGCCGCAAGCCAAAACCTTGGCAACAGCCTGACCTTCTCCAGCTACCGGATCCGGATAGTCGAGGAGTTGGAAAGGCGTGTCGGGCGCGGTGAGGACCATGGCTTTCATGGCGGATCAGGTCTCCCCACCCGGCTGCGGCCGGGCCGCCGGCCAATTCCCGGCATTCATCCCGGGTCGAATTTTCAGAAGCAAATTGTCGTCCAAAACGTTTCCCCTTTCCGGCCCCCGCAACTTGCGCAAATTTTACGGTGGAGCTGCCCGGTTTGAAAGCGCGGGACCGGGACCTCCAGTGGGACGAGAGGGATCAAATCTCGATCGCCGCCGCCTTGCTTGACTCATCCTAAATTGCCGAACACACTTTTTCTAAGATCAAATACCCCTCAACGGGGAAGAAGGAAGCCGTCGGCAATTTCGCTGGTGAAATCGCCGATTAACAGGGACGAATTCATCAAGGGAACAATCGCAATGCGCTATTTTACTCCTGCATTAATGGGGGATTATAGGGAATAGTCCCAATTTTTTGTTGACTTCCCGGCCTGTTTTTTTATAGAATAGTCCCAATTCAAAGGGAGATTCGACATGGCCAAAAACGCCCCCGGCAAAGCCCACCGCACTGGAATCAGCATCAAGAAACTGGGTGAGATGTTCCCCGACGATGACAAGGCGCGGGAGTGGATCGAAAAGCAGATTTGGGCCGACGGGCCGCATTGCCCGCACTGCGGATCAACCAACGTACAGCATCCGATCAAGCATAAGACGATGACGCACCGTTGCCGCGATTGCCCGAACCGGCCTCAATTCAGCCTGAAAACCGGCACGGTCATGCAGGCATCGAACCTCGGTTATCGGGATTGGGCGATCGCCATTTACCTTTTGACAACCAATCTCAAGGGAGTATCGGCGATGAAGCTGCACCGGGAGCTTGAGATCGCCTACACCAGCGCATGGCATTTGGCCCATCGTCTTCGGGCCGCTTTCGCGGATGGTGAAATGCCGAAATTGAGCGGCCCCATTGAGGTCGATGAAACGCACATCGGCGGAAAGCGTAAGAATATGCCCAAAGCCAAGCGGCGCACCCTGGAAGGCCGCGGGCCTGTCGGCAAAACCACGGTGATCGGGGCCAAGGACCGGGCCAGCAACAAGGTCGCCGCCCGGACGGCGGAGACGCGGGACACGGAAACCCTTCACGGCTTTGTGGCCGACCACGCCGCCCCGGGCGCTACCGTCTACACCGACGATTGGCGGGCCTACCGGGGAATGCCGTTCAACCACGAGGCGGTCAATCACAGCGCCGGTGAGTATGTGCGCGGCATGGCCCACACTAACGGGATCGAAAGTTTCTGGAGCATGTTGAAGCGCGGCTATCAGGGCACGT